>CALWZY010000035.1 GCA_944386155.1 uncultured Clostridia bacterium
TAAAATCAGATGTAATGATAGCAAAAAACTATTTAGAAGAAAAACAAATAAAAAGACTAGAAAGAGCAGTTTCAGGTTATTTTGACTATATAGAAGATTTAGTAGAAAGAGAAAATACCTTCACAATGGAAGAATTTGCAAAAAGTGTTAATGAATTCTTGGAATTTAGAAAATATGATATATTAAAGGATAATGGAAAGATTTCTAAAAAGATGGCTGAAGAAAAAGCAGAAAAAGAATATAACGAATTTAATAAACATCAAAAAATAACATCAGATTTTGATAAATTACTTTTAGAAACAAAAAAATTGGATGAAAAGAAATGAGATTATATATTATAACCACAAAGACGGACAAACTTTTATATATGAAGAAAAATAAGAAGTTTTAAAATATGTTTAAATATGCGACTTTGACATCATAAAATAAACATTAAATGCAGTATTATCAAGTAATTTAAGGAGTAATGCCAGGGTACGCAAATTTTGACAGCTAAATAGGAAGAGCTCAGAGGAAGATAGGTATAGTAAGAAGATTAAAAAGGATAAGTTAAAGGAGATATAATAGATGAAATTAAAAATTTTAGGTTCGGGAAGTATATATTCCAAAGATAATAGTGCAAGTTATTTAATAGATAATAAAATATTAGTTGATGTACCTAATGGAACTTGTAAAATATTAAAAAGAATTGAAGTTGAACCAAATGATATTTCCGATATTGTAATTACACATTTTCATGGTGATCATTATTTTGATATGCCATTTATGTTATTAAGTAAAATAACAGCGAATAATGGAATTTGTAATGTATATTGCGATGAATCAGGTGAAAATAAAATATATAATTTAACTAAATTAGCTTTTCCTAATAAAGTTGATAAAATTAATCAGAGTTTTAAATATAATACAAGTATTAATTTTAGTATAGGAAACTATATAGTAGAAAAAGTAAAATTGGAACACGAAGAAGGTATAGAAGCTAATGGATATATTTTTAAAGAAAGAGATATAAAAATAGGTTTTACTGGTGATACAGGTATATGTCAAGGAATAAAGTTAATGGCCAAAGAATGCAATTATTTAATATGTGATTGCACTGCATTAAAAGGAAAAAAATTACATATAGGAGTTGACGAAATTACAGATTTAGCAAAAAAATATAAAAATTGCATTTTTTATACAACGCATATGGGAAATGGTGTGAGAGAAGCAATAATATCACTTAATATAAAAAATCTTATTCCGTTAAATGATTATGATGAATTTTTAATATAATTAGTAGAAAGACATGCTAAAATAGGCTAATATTTCATAGAAAAAAGTATGTAATGTGATTTTTGAAACTAAAATATAGGAGATAATTAAAACATGGATGTTGTTGGAACAATGTTTTTTAAAGATAAGAAGTTACTAATAGATAAACCAAGAAAAAGATTAACATATCAGATGATAGGTGGAAAAGTAGAATCTGGAGAGACTCCTTTAGAAGCAGCAATCAGAGAATGTCATGAAGAGCTTGGTAAAAATGCTATTTTTCTAGATGATTTATTCGAACTTGTAATGGAATTTGATGAGATTGCAACAAGTGATGGAAAAACTCATATACATTTTTATGTGTTTAAATATAATGGAGACCTTAAAGGAGAAATTACTACATCAGAAGAGATTGAAAAATTTAAATGGTATACTTCTAAAGATGGAACAGATATATTATCTAACACATTAAAAAACGAAGTTGTTCCATATTGTATAAAAAATAATTTGATAGTATAGTTTGATATAAGTTACTTACTATAAAAAAGTAAAAATAAAGTACTACAAAAGGAGATATTTATGAAAGAAAAATATGAATTTTTTATTGCAGGTAGAGCAAGAAATAAAGAAAATATATTAAAAATATGTGATTTGTTTGATAAATATAATATTACATATTATTGTTTTCTAAAAAATGAAGATAAGTGGGGTTATGGAAATAAAAATCAAACTCCAGAAGAAAAGCAAAAAGAATTTGAATCTTTAAATTTAAAAAGTGATATAGTTATAAACTTGTTTAATAATGATTTAGAAGGAGAAAGATGTTCTAAAAATTTATTATTAGTATTACCAGCAGGAAAAGCAGCTCATATAGAATCTGGAATAGCATATGGTATGGGGAAAAAATGTTATGCAATAGGTGAATACGAGGCAACAGATACTTTGTATAATATATTTGAAGAGATTTTTAATGATGAAAATGAATTAGAAGAATTTTTGAAAAAATATTTTACAGAAAAATAATATATGTTATAATAAATCAGCATATGATTATTTAAAATGAAAAGAGGTATTTATGGAAGATTTAATCATTCAAATAATGAACAATTATGGGTATCTTGGAATAGGTTTACTTATATTAATAGAAAATGTATTTCCACCAATTCCAAGTGAACTTATACTTACATTTGGCGGATTTATGACTTTAAGTACTAATATGACTGTTATAGGAGTTATTTTAATTTCTACTTTAGGATCACTTCTTGGTGCTATTGTACTATATTTAATTGGAAAGATTTTAAATAAAGATAGACTTATTAAAATAGTAGAAAGTAAATATGGAAGATTACTTAGAGTAAAAAGAAAAGATATAGAGATGGCAGATAAATGGTTTTTAGAAAAAGGTACAGGCACTGTATTTTTCTGTAGATTTATTCCTATAGTTAGAAGTTTAATTAGTATTCCTGCTGGTATGAGTGAAATGTCTATGATAAAATTTATTATATATACAGTATTTGGTAGTGCGATATGGAATACTGTTTTAGTATGTGTAGGAGCTTTTGCTGCAGACAAAATGGACTATATATTAAATATATTAGATAATGTTTCACACATAATATTAATTTTATTAATTGTTATTTTTGTAGTATGTGCATTTTTATTCTACAAATCTAAATTAAAGAAAAAAGCAAATTCTGAAGATGAAAATACAGATATTAATGAGTAAAAATTAATAAATAAACAAAAAGAGTATCTATTTAAGTTGTATTTAAATAGATACTCTTTTAAATTTGAATAAATAATTTTTGTTTTAATTTCTATTTTTCTTGTAGTTGTTTTAGCATCCATATTTTTTTACTGTAATCTGAAATATATTCATCTATTAGACTTGATGTTGCATAATTATTTTCATTATCAGCAGATTCTTTTATTTTAGTACACAGATTTAGAATACTTGCCATATCTGAAGTAATATTTTTGTAGATGTCGCAAGAAGAGATTTTTTCATTATTTGCTTCTTCGATAGTAGATTCATTTAAATAATCAGTTAATCTTCCAAGAGGCATTCCTCCAAGAATTAAAATATGTTCTGCAATCTCATCAATTTGTTTTGATATACAATCATAATATTCTTCTAGTTTTTCATGAGCTATAAAAAAGTCAGAACCTTTTACATACCAATGATAATTTTGTAATTTTCTATAAAATACATTTAAATCAGCAAGTAATTTGTTTAGTTTTTCAATCATTTTAATCCCTCTTTCTTTTAAATAATTATTGTATTGATAGTGTTTCCTCAAATTACATATTTATACTTAAAATGGTAGAAAAAATATATTTTATGTGATAGGATATAATCTATAAAAGATGAAAATACTAATGAAAATAATATGGAGGATCTGAAATGAAAAAGTATGGTTTAATTATTTGTGTTTTATTATTATGTATTATAGCTATTACTACTGTTAATGCTTGGTATATATATAATGAGTTTAATATTGAAAAAGAGATAAAAGATAAAATTGAGCAAGAAAATATAATTACTAATGACGAAGAAGAAAATGAGTATCCTTTAGCATCTGGTGATGAAACAGATGAGATAAAAACTTATTTAAATAGTATATTAGATCAATGTCAAAAAATCGCAGAATTTGATGATATAAATGAAGCAGATAAAACATGGTTATATGCTCCACTTAATAGATATATAGTAAGAGATGAAGGCGATTATTATGTAACCGAAGAAGAAATAAAAAAAGCTTTGATAGAACTTTATGGAAATGATTTAAAAATTGATATAAGAAAAGATACAGATAATGCAGATGATTTTGTAGTTCCAAAGTTTGATGAAGAGACTGGAGAATATATGTTTTCAGCAACTGGAATTGAAGTATATGATCAATATGCTGTAGATACAATTGAAAAGATAGATGATTTAACATATAGAGTAACTGTAGTAGAATATACTGTAAACTTATTTGGTGGACCAGATGAGAATCCTACTTCTAAAACAATAGTTGGAGTAAGGCAAGATGATGGAAGTATAAAAGAAGTTTTTGAAGTAAATCCCAATGAAAATATAGAATTAAAATATTATGTTCAAAATGATGAAATTATTGAAGATGTATTAGAAAATAAAGACAACTTTAATTCATATAGTATAACAATAGAAAGAAATGAAAACGGTCTTTTAAATGTTAAGTCTATTATGAAAATAGAAAAATAAATGCAGAGAGAAGAGGTATAAATTTGGAAAAGTTAATAGTTATTGATGGTAATAGTATAGTAAATAGAGCTTTTTATGGAATTATGGGAAGTAGAATGCTACAAACAGCAGATGGAACATATACAAATGCAGTGTATGGCTTTTTAGCAATTATGTTTAAAGAGCTTGAAGATGTTAAACCAGATTATTTAGCTGTTGCATTTGACCTAAAAGCTCCAACAGCAAGACATTTAATGTATGAAGGATATAAAGCAACAAGAAAAGGAATGCCAGAAGAACTTGCAAAACAAATGCCAATACTTAAAAATGTATTAAAAGCAATGAATATAGATATTATAGAAATGGAAGGATATGAAGCAGATGATGTTTTAGGAACTTTGGCAAGAAAAGGAGAAGAAAAAGGTATAGAAGTAGTTTTACTTACTGGAGATAGAGATTCTTTCCAACTTGCAACAGATAAAGTAAAGATTTATATTCCTAGGACAAAAGCTGGAAAGACAGAAACAGAGATTTTTGATAAATCAAAAGTTGAAGAAGTTTATGGTGTTGAACCACTTCAAATGATAGAAGTAAAAGGACTTATGGGCGATACATCAGATAATATTCCAGGAGTTCCAGGAATAGGAGAAAAGACAGCTCTTTCTATAATTAAAAAATATGAGACTATAGATAAGTTATATGAAGCTCTAGAAAAAGGTACAGATGATTTGAAAGGAAAGCAAAGAGAGAAAATAATCGAGAATAAGGATTTAGCACTTCTTTCTAGAACTTTAGGAACAATTAATGTTAATGTACCAATAGAAAAAGATATAGAAGATTTAAAACTTAAGAATTGGGATAATAAAGAAGTTTTATCCATATTTGAAGAGTTAAGATTTAATAGATATATAGAAAGATTTCATTTAAGGGATTTAAATAATGATGGACAAAGTAGTGATAAAGATAATTCCAAAGAAAATGAAAAAGAATTTTTATCAGAATTAGTTAATTCAAAAGAAAAATTAGAAGAAATACTAAATAATATTAAATCAAGTAATGTAATGTATTTTTATACAAATTATTTAGTAGATGAATTATCTAGAACTAAAAAACAAATAAAAGACATTAGTGTTTGTGATGAAAAAAATAATAAAGTATATTATATAAAACTAGATAATAATATAGAATTAGAAGATTTTAAAGATGTGTTTGAAGATGAAAATATATTAAAATGTAGTAGTGATCTTAAGACTTTATATGTAGTTTTAGAAGAACATGATATTTATCCTAAAAACTTTATGTTTGATTTAAAAGTAGCGGGATATTTATTAAACTCAACAACAAATTTATATAGCATAAAAGATTTAACAGAAACATATTTAAATAAAAGTTTTGATGATTATGTAAGTGGTAAAGATGAAAAACAAGAACAAATGACTTTGTTTTCTGAAGTAGAAGAAATGGATAATAAAGAAAATAAAATAGATGAAGTATCAGTAGCAAAGGCATATTTTGTTTCAAAATTACATGAAGCTATAAAAAAAGAATTAGAAAATCATGGAATGCTTGAACTATTTTTAAATATAGAGATGCCCGTGATGGAAGTTTTAGCTGATATGCAATATCAGGGAATATATGTTGAAAAAGATGAACTTATAGAATTCGGGAATGAACTAAAAAAAGGATTAGAGAAATTAACTCTAGAAATATATGATTTAGCAGAAGAAACTTTTAATATTAATTCTACAAAGCAACTAGGAGAGATTCTTTTTGAAAAATTAAAACTTCCTGTAGTAAAGAAAACTAAAAGTGGTTATTCAACAGATGTAGATACTTTAGAAAAGATAAAATCTACTCATCCAATAATAGAGAAAATACTTGAATATAGACAGCTTATGAAATTGAATTCTACTTATGTAGATGGAATGTTACCTTGTATTAATGAAAAAACAAAAAGAATTCATTCAACATTCCATCAAACAGTAACTGCCACAGGAAGGATAAGTTCTACTGATCCAAATCTTCAAAATATACCTACAAGATTAGAGCTTGGAAGACTTTTAAGAAAAGTATTTAAACCAGCAGAAGGAAAAGTTTTCGTTGATGCTGACTATTCACAAATCGAACTTAGAGTTTTAGCACATATTTCAGAAGATGAAAATATGGTTAATGCATTTAATCATGGAGAGGATATCCATAAGCAGGCTGCATCTAGAGTGTTTAATATCCCTATGGAGGAAGTTACTAAAGAACTTAGAAGTAGAGCAAAAGCTGTAAATTTTGGAATAGTATATGGAATAAGTGATTTTGGTTTAGCAGAGCAGATAGGAGTATCTAGAAAAGAGGCAAAAAATTATATAGAACAATATTTAGAAAAATATAGTGGAATAAAAGAATTTATGGATAAAATAGTTGAAGAGACAAAAGAAAAAGGTTATGTGGAAACTATATACCATAGAAGAAGATATGTTCCAGAACTTAAATCAAAAAATTATATGGTTAGAAAATTTGGCGAAAGAGTTGCAATGAATACTCCAATACAAGGAACAGCAGCAGATATTATGAAAGTTGCAATGATAAATGTGTTTAATGAACTAAAGAAAAGGGGATTAAAATCAAGAATTATATTACAAATACATGATGAGTTATTAATAGAAACAGAAAAATCTGAACTTGATGAAGTAAAAAATTTATTAGTTAATTGTATGGAAAATGTAATCAAATTAAAAGTACCACTTAAAGCAGATGTGTCTATCGGAAATAACTGGTATGAGGCAAAATAAAGGAGAGTAAGCATTGAAAAAATTAAAACTAATAATGATTATACTTATAATTTTAATTATTTTATTAATAATTGTAGCAATTACTGGATATTATATATTAAAGTATTTATATCCACAGGAATATAAAGAATATGTTGAAAAATATTCAAAGATGTATGGTGTTGAAGAAGAACTTGTATATGCAATGATAAAAGAAGAAAGCAATTTTAATCAAGAAGCAAATTCGCATAAAAGTGCAATAGGTCTTATGCAACTTGTACAAGAGACTGCAGATGAGGTTGGATTGGAATTAGGACTTGAAAATGTTAATCTTCAAGACCCTGAGACTAATATTAGAATAGGGACAAAGTATTTATCAGATTTAATAGAAAAATACGATGGAAATGTAAAATTTGCAATAATAGCCTATAATGCAGGCATAGGAAATGTTGACAAATGGATAGATACTAAAGTTTTAGATGAAGATGGGTCTAATATGGAAGAAGTTCCATTTAAAGAAACTAATATGTATTTAAGAAAAGTTTTAAGAACATATGAAATATATAAAAAGTTATATTAAAAATAATATTAAATTTTTTTTGTGAAATTATATATTAAGAAATTAAAAACATATATTTATAAAATAATAAATTAATAAATAAAGAATAAAATAAGATAATAGAAATAAGAATCTATTATCTTATTTTTTAGGAGAAAGTTTATGTTTTTTTATATTATTATTTTTATTCTTATAGTATTTTTAATTTATACAAATGCTTTGACTGATGCACCAAATGCAATATCTACAGTAGTAGGAACAAAAGTGCTGAAGTTTAAAGAAGCGGCATTAATAAGTGCACTTTTTAATTTGCTTGGAATAATTGTTATGAGTATCTTTAATTTTTCTGTTGCAGATTTTATGTTTTCAATGATAGATATGTCAGACAGAGTAAATGGACTTTCTATTATTTTTTCTGCAATAATATCTGTAATACTTTTTGCAAATATAGCTCTTTTTTTCGGAATACCGACTAGTGAAACACATGCACTAATTGCCGGGATTACAGGAGCTCTTATTGCTTGTAATAAAATAGAAAGTATTTCTATAAATAATTGGATAGATATTTTTATTGGACTTATATTTTCTATATTAGGAACATTTTTAATCACAAAAATTATTGATAAATTGTTTAGAAAAAAATTAGATATGAAAGTAAGCAATACAGGAAAAAGAAAATTACAGATATTATCAAGTGGTGGTACTTCATTTATGCATGGAGCACAAGACGGACAAAAATTTATAGGAGTAATAATAGCATTTCAGCTTTTAATACAAAATAAGATAGTAGATTATAGTAATGCCTATAATATAAATCAAGAAAACTATTTTTGGATTATAATCCTTGTAAGTATAATTATGTTTGTAGGTGTTGCAACTGGAGGAAAAAAGATAGTAGATACATTAGGAAGTAAAATATCTTCTCTAAGTAGTTCAGATGCACTAATCAGTGATTTTTCAACAATATTTGTTTTATTATTTTCTAGTTTAAATGGTATTCCTATAAGTACAAGTCATGTAAAAACTATATCTATTATTTCAGCAATAGATAAGGAAAAGAGAATAAATTTTGAAAAAGTTCAAGATATATTTAAAGCATGGGTATTTACTTTTCCTGTATGCATGTTTATATCTTTTGTAAGTATGAAAATTTTAATGATTGTATTGTAAATATAGTTAAATTAAATATATAATTATAAAAACATAATAAACTTTACAAAAAAGAGGATGGAAAAATGAAGAAAAGGAATATTATTATAATGTGCACTTTACTTATTGTTATTTTACTTTTAGTAGTAGGATATTTTTTAGTAGGTAATTATTTTTATAACATTGCTTTAAATCCACATACATCTAAAAGTTTTGTATTAGGAGATGAAAAAGAAGCTACTGAAGAAGAGAAAAAACTTGAAAGTTGGCTTAAAGAAAATTCTAAAGATGTATATATAACTTCAAATAATAATGGAAAACTAAAATTGCACGCATATGAAGTTTTAAGTAAAAGCAATAATGAAAATAATACAGAAAAGAAAGAAGATGTAGAAACTAAAGACAAAGAAAATCAAGATATCTGGGCAATAGTTGTTCATGGATATATGAGTAAAGGTTTAGATATGGCCTATGCTGCTAAAGAATTTAATAATAGAGGATATAATGTTTTAGTATTAGATTTAAGAGGACATGGATTAAGTAAAGGAAATTACATAGGAATGGGATGGCATGATAGATTAGATTTATTAGATTGGACAAATTATGTAATAAATAATAACAAAGATTGCAAAATAATTTGGTATGGTGTTTCAATGGGAGCAGCTACTGTTATGATGGCAACAGGAGAAAATGTTCCTTCTAATGTTAAGTTAGCTATAGAAGATTGTGGTTATTCATCTATATGGGATGAGTTTAAAGTACAACTTAAAAGTTTGTTTAATCTTCCAAGTTTTCCTGTATTAAATGCTGCAAGTACAATTAGTAATATAAAGGCAGGATATGATTTAAAAGAAGGTTCTAGTATAGAACAATTAAAAAAATCTAAAACTCCTACTTTATTTATACATGGAAGCGAAGATAAGTTTGTACCTTTTTATATGTTAGATGAGGTTTATAATGTAGCAACATGTAAAAAAGATAAATTAGTTATAGAAGGCGCTGCTCATGCAGAATCAGATAGAGTAAATCCTGACTTATATTGGAGTAAAATTGATGAATTTATTAAAGAGAATATAAATGATTAGAATATTAAATTTTATATAGGAAGGAGGAAAATATGGAAATATTTTTAATACAGATTGTAATTTTTGTTTTAATTTATGTATCTCTTAGATGTAATAAAAAAGATTTATTAGAACTTGAGAAAAGTTGTGAAATGTCTAGTAATCCTGATAGAGAAGAATTATTAGAGAAAATCGATAATGAAAAAAAGATACATAAATCATATAATAGTAGCTTAGTAATATATTTTATATTAGTTTCTGTTGTAATGTTTATATCTAACATAGTAAGATGCGTTTAATTAAAAATATAAGATAGTTTTTAGGAGTAAAAATATGAGAATAAAAAAGTTTATAAATATTATAAGTTTAACACTATTTTTAATTTTAGTTAATATAAATAATGTGTTTGCATCAGAATGGATGCCAGATGAACTAGAAACAAATGAAATGATTGAAAAAGGTAATGTGATTAAAGTTTTTTTAATTATTATTGCAAGTACTATTTTTGTTATATCTATGATTATAATGAGTACAATAGTTACAGGTAGAAAAAAAGTGGATAATGAAAAAGATAATAGTATAGATTATAATAACTATTTAGAAAATATAATTGAGAAAAGAAAATTTATAGGAAAACTTACAATTAGTATTGTTTGTCTTTTACCAATATTCTATATAATGCTTGTTTTATATAGTAATATGACAAATCATATTATTATTGGATAATTTAGTAGAGTTAATAATTAAAAGTACAAAATTTTATTTATTATGGTATATAAGTAAAATTTTGTATTTTTCTTTATTTTTTTGTAAATCTGTGATAAAATATGCCTATCTTATTAAACTGGGAGGGGTTAATATGGAACTTAAAAGATGTCCTCGTTGCGGAAATTTTTATAATTCTGATTTAAATGTTTGTCAGGATTGTAAAACAAATGAAAATTTAGATGTTAGTAAACTTAAAGGATATATTGATCAATATGGTATGAATACATCTACTGAAGAGATGGCAATAAATACAGGAGTTAATGTTAAAAATATTAATCGATATTTAAGTGATACTGAAAAATATGGCTTATTGGAAAATAAAAATAATATGGATAATTTTTCAGGAAGTGAAATTAACTTATAATACATTTAGGAGGATTTTATGAAAAGCGTATTTGATACATTAGAAGAAAGAGGATATGTTGAACAATTAACACATCCAGAAGAGATTAAAGAATTATTTAAGAAAGAGAGTGTTCCATTTTATATAGGAATAGATCCAACTGCAGATAGTCTTCATGTTGGTCATTTTATATCACTTATGGTAGCTTCACATATGCAAAGAGCAGGTCATAAGCCTATTATATTAGTAGGTGGAGGAACAGCTGTAATAGGTGATCCATCAGGAAAAACTGATATGAGAAAAATGCTAACTATTGAAGATATAGATCATAATGTTGAATGCATAAAAAAACAAGCTGAAAAGTTTTTAAGTTTTGAAGGAGATAATGCAGCTATCATAGTAAATAATGCGGATTGGCTTAGAAATTTAAATTATCTAGATTTTATGAGAAAAGTTGGAGTTCATTTTTCAATAAATAGAATGCTTGCAGCTGAATGTTATAAAAATAGATTAGAACAAGGCTTAACATTTTTTGAACTTGGATATATGCTTATGCAATCATATGACTTTTTATATTTACATGATCATTATGGATGTAAATTACAAATGGGTGGTAATGATCAATGGTCAAATATAATAGGTGGAGTTGAACTTATTAGAAAAATTGGTAGTGATGATGCTTATGGATTTACATTTAAGCTTCTTACTACTAAAGAAGGAAAGAAAATGGGAAAAACAGAAAAAGGTGCTTTATGGTTAGATGCAAATAAAACTTCACCATATGAGTTTTATCAATATTGGAGAAATGTTGGAGATGAAGATATAGAAAAAGTATTAAAATTATTAACATTTATTCCAGTAGATAAAATAGAAGAATTAACAAAATATAAAGATGAAAGAATAAATGAAGCTAAAAAGGTTGCAGCTTTTGAGATAACAAAAATGATTCATGGAGAAGAAGAAGCTATAAAAGCTGAAGAAGCAGCAAAGGCATTATTCGAAGGAAAAGGAAATTTAGAATCTATGCCAACTGTAGAAATAGACAATAAAGATATGACTATAGTAGAGGCTTTAGTGTTATCTGGAATTGCTCCTTCTAAAGGTCAAGCTAAAACATTAGTTTCACAGGGGTCTGTTTCAGTAAATGACAAAAAGATAGATGATATTAGTTATAAATTATCTAACGATTTTACTGATGGATATGCAATTATTAAAAAAGGGAAAAAAGTATTTTATAAATTTGAACTAAAAAAATAAGTACTTGTTAAAAATAAATAATTTTAATTTAAATGAAGATTAAAAAATAGTGGCGAAATGATGAAATGCTACTATTTTTTACTTTATCTATTGAATATAAAATTTGTAAATGATAAAATTACACTAACTTAATGGAGGAATTTTTATGAATGAAAAAGGAATTGGACTAGTTATGTTAGTTATTACAATAATTGTTTTGCTTATTATTGGTGCTTTTGCTTTGTCAATGGTAATAGGAGAAGCTCCAACAACTGTGCAAAACGAAAATGTAATTGAAAATAGTGTAAATACAAATTTAACAACTAATACATAAGATAAAATAGGAGTATAATATGAGAAAAAATAGTGGTATTACATTAATTACTTTAGTTATAACTATAATAGTAATGTTAATTCTTGCAGGTATATCTATTAATATGACAATAGGAAATGGCGGTATTTTTAATACAACGCAAAAAGCTATTGATACAACTACAAATGAAACTGAACTTGAAGAATTAAATGTAATAATTGAACAATGCTTAAATGACAGTATGATACAAGGATATGGCGCGTATATTACAGATAGAGCATTATATGTTTCAATAAAAGAAGTTATTGGATATAGCAATGATGGAACTTTAAAAGATGTAAAAGTTTCAAAAACAAATGAAGGTGATTATTTAATAACTTTTATAGAAACTAAAAGGCAATATAGTATAAGTAAATCTGGAGAAATTTCGGAAGAATACACATATGTAGATAATATAGAATCTATAACAGATATTTTTAAAGGAATTACTGATGAAAGCGTTATAGAGTAAAGCTTTAAAATAATTTAAGTATTGAAAAAAATGTATGAATATAATATAATATTTTCGAAATAATCATTGAAAAATATGGGGGATTAGACTTGAAAAAAAACTTAAAAGACTATAACATAGATGATTTAAAAGAAATTTTTGTTGCACTTGATGAAAAAGCTTATAGAGCAGAGCAAGTTTTTAATTGGATATATAAAGAAAATGTGACTAATATTGATGATATGACAAATCTATCTTTAGATTTAAGAGAGAAACTTAATAATGAATTTTCCCTTCATAATTTCAATATAAGTAAGAAATTAGAATCAAAAGATGGAACAAAAAAATACTTATTTGATTTATTAGATGGAAATGCAATAGAAACAGTTTTAATGGAGTACAAGCATGGCTTTTCAATTTGTGTATCGTCACAAATTGGATGTAAAATGGGATGTAAGTTTTGTGCATCTACAGGAATACCTTTTATAAGAAATTTAACTCCAGGGGAAATTGTGGAACAGATTTTAGCAGTAGAAAGAGATACTGGTATAAAAATATCTAATATAGTATTTATGGGAATAGGAGAACCTTTAGATAATTATGATAATGTAATAAAAGCAATTAGAATTATCAATAATCCGAAAGGTTTAAATATAGGAGCAAGACATATAAGTATTTCTACAAGTGGTATTGTTCCAAATATTTATAGGCTCGCTGAAGAAAACATACAATGTACACTTTCTATTTCGCTACATAGTGCTGATAATAAAAAAAGAAGTGAAATGATGCCTGTAAATAACGCATATAATATAGGAGAGCTTATTAAAGCTTGTAAAGACTATATAAATATGACAAATAGAAGGATATCTTTTGAATATGCTTTAGCAAAAGATGATAATGATAATTTAGATGATGCAAAAAAATTAGTGAAACTTTTAAAAGGTATGCTATGTCATGTTAATTTAATTCCTATTAATAAAATAGAAAATGGTAAATATAGCAAAAGTACAAATGAAAATATAATTAGATTTAGAGATTTTTTAAATGATAACGGGATAGTGGCAACTATAAGAAGAGAGCTAGGTTCAGATATAGATGCTGCTTGTGGACAATTAAGAAGACAGAACTTAAAATAGGAGAGTAATTGATGAAAGTTTTTACAAAAACAGATATTGGTATGACAAGATCAATGAATCAGGATTGCTATTCTGTTTCAAATGAAGAAAATTATAAATTATATATATTAGCAGATGGTATGGGTGGCTATAAAGGTGGCGAAATTGCTAGCAAAGTTGCAGTTACAGCTGTAGAAAAATATATTAAAGAAAAGTTCTTGACAATACCAAAAGAAAAAGAGAAAATATTAGAGCTAATAAGAGATGCAATAGAATTTGCAAATACCGCAATATTTGAAGAATCAAGACAAGATGTTGAACTTCACGATATGGGTACTACAATAGAAGTTTGTTTAATATATAAGAATAAGGTATATATTGGTCATGTAGGAGATAGCAGAATATATAGAATTAGAAAAAATGTAATGAGAAGAATCACTACTGATCATAGTTATGTTGAAAAGTTAGTAAAAGATGGTGAAATTACAAGAGAAGAAGCTTTTCATCATCCAAAGAAAAATTTACTAATTAAAGCACTCGGAACAAACAAAGCAGTAGAACCAGATATAATTTATAAAGCACTAGTTAAGGATGATATATTAGTAATTTGTTCTGACGGATTAACTAATATGTTAAGAGAAGATAGAATTTTAGAAATAATTAAACAAGATGAGAATATAGCAGTTGATTTACTAATATCTGAAGCAAACGCAGCAGGGGGATTAGATAATATAACTGTAATTTTAATAATTAACAAATAATAAGTAATTTTAAAATTAAGGAGAGATAAAAATATGAACCTAATTGGTAAAATGCTAGCAAATAGGTATGAGATACTAGAGAAAATAGGAAATGGTGGAATGGCAGTTGTGTATAAAGCTAAATGCCATGTATTAAACCGATTTGTAGCTGTAAAAGTATTAAAAGATGAATTTATAACTGACAATGAATTTATTAAGAGATTTAGAACAGAAGCACAAGCAGCAGCAAGTCTTACTCATCCAAACATTGTATCTATATATGATGTAGGAAATGAAGGAGATATTTATTATATAGTAATGGAACTTATTCAAGGTAAAACTTTAAAAGAAATAATCGTAGAAGATGGTAAGTTTTCTTGGAAATGGTCTGTAAACATTGCTATTCAAATAGCTTCTGCTTTAGAGACTGCACACAGACATAATATAGTTCATAGAGATATAAAACCACACAATATAATAATTACTGAAGATGGTATGGCAAAAGTTACAGACTTTGGTATAGCAAAAGCTGTATCAAATTCAACTATAACAGCTTTTGGAACTACAATAGGATCAGTACATTATTTTTCACCAGAACATGCAAAAGGTGGATATACTGATGCAAAATCAGATTTATATTCTTTAGGTGTTGTAATGTATGAAATGCTTACAGGTAGAGTTCCTTTTGATGCAGATACACCAGTATCTGTGGCATTAATGCAAGTACAAGATGATCCAATAGAACCTAGAAAATTAAATCCACAAATACCAATTAGTGTTAATAATATTATATTAAAAGCAATGCAAAAAAATCCTAATGACAGATATGCAAGTGCAACAGATATGTTAATAGATTTAAGTACTGCTTTAAAAAGACCAGATGATGATTTTGTTACATTACCTAATAAACAAAATGATCTTCAAACACAAAGATTATCAACTTTATATGATATTGATGAAAAAGCTAAACAAAATGAAGATGAAGAAGATTTCGAAGAACCACCAAGAAAAAGAAATAAAAAAGAAGGAAATAAAGTAATCGCATTTTTCAAAAAACATGTAATTTTATCAGTAATACTTATAGGTATATTAGTATTTGGTTTAGCACTTGGTGGAACAATATTATTTATGAATCTAAATAAAGATGAAGAGGCTTTAATACCAAATTTAGTTACAAATGAAGATGGTGATAGATTAACTTTAGAAGAAGCTCAAGCAATATATGATGAAACAGCATTTGAGAAAGAACTAAAAGTAGAATATGAGATTTCTGAAGAAATTGAACCTGGATATGTAATTAGACAAGATCCAGAATATAGTACAATAAATAATATGAGAATGAAATTATCAACAGAGTTTACTATATATGTTAGTGAAGAAAGAGAGAAAATAGAAACTCCTTCAAATGAAGATATTGTTGGTAAAGAATTAGAAGAAGTTCAAAAAACTCTAACTGATTTAGGATTTACTAATGTAATAGTTGAAGGTGAAACTCATGAATCACTTAAAGAAGGTTTAGTAATTAAATTAAGCCAAGAAGGTAAAGAGTTATATGCAGATGATGAATTAATTATTTATGTAAGTACTGGAGATGGAAAGGTTGATGTTCCAGATGTACTTGGAAAATCTGAAAGTGATGCTAAAACTGAACTTGAAAATGCTGGATTTAAAGTAAAAGTTTCATATAGTGAAGATGCAGATGAAGATGATGGAGTAGTATTAAAACAAAGTTCTAAAAAAGCTAAAGAAGGTGCTACAATTACTATTACAGTAAATAAGAAACCAGAAGAAATAAAAGGATCATTAACAATTAATATGCGTAGTTTAACAAGATATAAAGATACAGATGATGAAGGAAATACAATAGCTCCAGAAAGTATAAGTGTAAGAATAGTTGTAACAGATGAAGAAACGGGTCAGGAATTGGTTAGTGAAACTAGATCAATTTTAAGTGATGAATCTGCAGATAATGGCACAGCTACTTTTTCAGCAACAGGAAAGGTTAGAGTTACTATTACACGACTTGATACTAATGAAGTTTTAATTTCAAAAACATATGATTTAAAAAATTCATCAACAATTGTGGCACAAAATTAAATAACAAAAGCTTTTTAGGAATAAGGCATAAAGGAAAAGCCTTATTCCTATTTTAAAATGAAAGG
>CALWZY010000036.1 GCA_944386155.1 uncultured Clostridia bacterium
CTTTGGCTTTCTATTATTCCTTCTGTTTCCATTAAATTTACTCTATACATATGCATATAATTCATATAGTCATAATATGTAACATACTTTTCTTCAAATCCCACATTTTCGCAAAACATAAAAAAGCTTGCATAATCATCTTTTGATAAATGTTTTTTATCATTTACTAAAATTTCATCTTCAATTGTTAAAATCGTATTTACAGATTCTATATATCTACTATCTGTTATAAATATATTTTCTCTTAATGTAATAAGTAAAGTTCCTTCTGCTTCTATTCCTGTTAAATATTTTATGTTAGTTGGGTTCGATACAATCATCCCTTGTAAATTTTGTCCTTTTAATTTTTCTCTAAGCCATTTAATTTTATTATTCATTTCAAACCCCTCCTATCTTTTAGGTAAATAAATTATTTATTTATCATATTAAAGATCCATTCTCCAGAAAAGAACCACCAAAGCATATTAAATAAAATCATCTCTGGCACAAATATTGCAATAAAAGTTGCTATTACTATAAATGGTCCAAATGGAATATACTCACTAGGTTTTTTTATTCTAAATAAAATAATTAATATACTTATTATTGCACCTATTAAGAATGAAAGTACTGATATTATAATAATACTCTTTATACCAAAAAGTAATCCGAAGTACTCCTACAAACTTAACGTCTCCCATTCCCATAGCTTCCTTACCTGCAATTAAGCCACCTATAAGAGTAATTATTAAAAATATTCCTCCACCTACAAGCATACCTGTTAATCTATCAAAAGCTATACTTGTTCCATTTGGATTAAATACTCCATTTGCAAAAGCTGATATCATTCCAACTTCAAGCATATTTATTACTATCCTGTTAGGAATTATTTCATGTTTTATATCTATAATAAAAACAGAAATAAGCATTGGTATTATTATAATATAAGAAATCAAATCAATATTTGCATACCAATTTTTTAAATCTATACCTACTATATAAAGTGTAACTAAATACATCAATGCTGTTATTGTCATTATTATATAATGTGGCTCAAAATTAATTTTTAAATATCTTAAAGTATCTTTTGAAAATATTTTCTTATGGTCTGCAAATCTTTCGTTAAGCATTCCAGAAATTTGTCCAACTATGCATCCTAGTAATCCTAAAACTAAATAAATCCCTATATGTATATCGTTAAAGTACATTTTATTTACCTTTCTTTTCTAAATATCTTTTAATAATAAAATTTTCAATTGGTCTTTTTACCCAAGTTATAAATATATCTTTTTTTGCAACTTGTTTAACTAAAATTGAAAACATATTACATCTATTTGCTCCGATAACATCTGTAAAAATTTGATCACCTACTGCAGCTACTTCTTCTGGTCTTAATTTTATTAATTCGCAAGCTCTTAAAAATCCTGATTTAAGAGGCTTCTTGGCAAATAGAATATATGGCATATCTAACGTATTTGCCACTTTTTCAACTTTATCTTTTTTATTACTATTTGAAAGAATTATACATCTTATTCCTTCATCTTTTAAGTTTTTACTCCAAGATTCTGCTCCTTCTATTAGATTTCTGTCATAATCTATAAGAGTATTATCAACATCTATAATAAGCCCTTTTATATTATTTTTTCTTAATAATTCAGGGTTAATATTTTTTACACTATCTAAATATAAGTCTGGGTAAATATCCATTTTTTCCTCCAATTTCTTCAATAACATATTATCAATATGTAGGGTTTTTGTCAATTTATTATTTATAATAAATTACTTTAATTTTGCTTGCATCTAGGTTTTAAAATAATACTAATCTTTTTTAATTTAAAGATTAAAAACAAAAAAGAACAGAAATCTCTTTCCATTCTTTTTTTCATTAACTTTTTTATTTATTTTAAATAAATCTAATCTTTGCAAAAGATATGTTTTCCAATTGTAACAACTTGAGTTTTAGACCATATCCATTTATTTGTTGCTGTTGAAGGATTAAAATAAAATGTACAACCATAAGTTGGATCCCATCCATTTAAAGCATCTTTTGCTGCACTTATAGCAGTTTGATTTGGAGTTAAATTAATCTGTCCATCTCTTACTGCATCAAATGCTCCTGCTTGATATACTACACCTGATATAGTATTTGGGAAAGATGAACTTTTAACTCTATTTAATACAACAGCTCCTACAGCTACTTGTCCTACATACGGTTCTCCTCTTGCTTCAGAATATATTACCTTGCTTAAAAGATTTAAATCACTAGAAGTTGTATTAGCACCATTTGATGAATTTTGAGAAGATTGTATCCCCATTTTTGCTAAAGTATTAGTTCCAGCTATTCCATCTACTTTAAGTCCATTTTTTCTTTGAAACTTTTTAACCGCTTCTACAGTCTGAGTTCCATATATACCATCAACATTTCCCGAATAATATCCCCATCTTTTTAACTTATCTTGTATTTTTCTTACTTCTTCTCCTCTTGATCCATATTTAGAAAGAGCATAACTTACACTTGTTATATGAGATATATAAAATGTTGATGATATTATTCCTATTAAAACAACTACCATTAAAGTCATTATTATTTTCTTACTTTTTTTCATAAAAATACACCTCTATCTTTTTACTATATTTTTACCAATAGAGGTGTTATTATTCATTTTTACTTTATTTATTTTTTCGTTTTTTCTTTGTTTTTAACTTCTGAATTTTAACTTTTATTTTACCTTTAGATTTAGTTTATCTGTTATTTAAAAAATACCTACTATATTTTCATTTTCATCTAAATCAATATTTTCTGCTGCAGGTATCTTTGGAAGACCTGGCATAGTAAATATATTTCCTGTAATTACTACTAAAAATTCAGCACCATTTTTTACAATTATTTCTCTTACATGAATTTTAAAAGGTTCTTCACATAATAAATTTTTAGGATCATCTGAAAAAGAATATTGAGTTTTAGCTATACAAACTGGATAATTACTTACATCTATTCCAGCCTTTTTTATTTCCTCTAAATTCTTTTTAGCCTCATCTGATATTTCTATGTCTTCTGCTCCATAAACTTTAGTAGCAACTTTTCTAATTTTCTCTATTACATCATCAGAATCTTCATACATATATGTAAAATTAGAATTTTCCTCACACAATTTTACTACTTTTTTTGCTAAATCTTCTGCACCTTTTCCACCTTTTGCCCACACTTCTGTAAGACTTAGTTCTACACCTTTTTCTTGTAATCTTTTTTCTAATAATTTTATTTCTTTTTCAGTATCTTGTACATATCTATTAATTGCAACTACAACATTTAATCCAAATTTATTTTTTAAATTATCTACATGTCTTAATAGATTTTCAATACCTTTATCTAAATATTCTAAGTTTTCATTTTCAATATCGCTTATTTCTTGTCCACCATGGTATTTTAATGCTTTTATTGTTGCAACACAAACTACTGCATCTGGTTTTAATTTTGCTTTTCTACATTTTATATCAAGGAATTTTTCTGCTCCTAAGTCAGCTCCAAATCCAGCTTCTGTAATTACATAATCTCCAAGCTTCATAGCCATTTTAGTTGCAATTATACTATTACATCCATGAGCAATATTTGCAAAAGGTCCACCATGAATTATTGCAGGATTTCCTTCTAATGTTTGAACAACATTTGGATTAAAAGCATCTTTTAATAAAACTAACATAGCACCTTCTGCTTTTAAATCTTTTGCAAATACTGGTTTATCATCTTCATTATATCCAATTATAATATTTCCAAGTCTTCTTTTTAAATCTTTTAAATCTGTTGCCAAACAAAAAATAGCCATTATTTCTGAAGCAACTGAAATATCAAATCCATCTTCTCTTTTTGTCATTCCTTTTTCATTTGAAAGACCTACTTCTACTTTTCTTAATTTTCTATCATTTAAATCTACACATCTTTTCCAGATTACTTTTTTAATTTTAAGTTCATTACCATGAAAGATATGATTATCTATGATTGCTGAAAGTAGATTATTTGCTGAAGTTATAGCATGTATGTCTCCTGTAAAATGCAAATTAATATCTTCCATTGGAACTACTTGTGCATATCCTCCACCTGTTGCACCACCTTTTATTCCAAATACTGGTCCTAGAGATGGTTCTCTTAGAGCTAAAATTGATTTTTTCTTAAGTCTATTTAATCCATCAGATAGACCTATTGCTACTGTTGTCTTTCCTTCTCCAAGTGGTGTTGGATTTATAGAAGTTACAAGAACTAATTTTCCATCTTTATTACTATTTATCTCATTAAATATCTTATTTGAAATTTTAGCTTTATATCTTCCATAAGGCTCTAAATATTCTTCTTTTATCTTTAGTTTATCTGTAATTTCCGTAATTTGCTTCATCTTTATACTTCTTGCAATATCAATATCTTTCATATTCTCCCCTCCAAACAAAAAAATTATACCTTACTTATTTTATATAATAGGTATAATCTTTTTACAACTATTTATTTAAAATTTATTTAATAATTAATTAATTTTTTTATCATGCGATGATAAAACACTATATTTTATGTATTAAAATATTATTTAAAATATAAATCCTGCAATAATTCCTATCACCGCTCCTACAATTACTTGAAAAGGAGTATGTCCTAACACTTCTACTAACTTTCCTTGTACTTCTAATGGCTTTAATCCTGGTGTTTCAATTAATTTATTAAGAAGTGCTGCTTGCTTTCCAGCTGCTCTTCTAACTCCTGCTGCATCATACATTACAACAAATGCAAATATTAGTGATATCGCAAATATTCCTGAACCAAATCCATATTCTTTTCCAATTAAAGTTGCAAGTGAAGTTACTATAGCACTATGTGAACTTGGCATTCCACCTGCACCAAATACTCTTTTAAAATTAAATTTTTTATTTTTTATCAAATCTGTTATAACCTTAATTGTTTGTATACAAAACCATAATAATAATGGTACATATACAAATTTATTTGTAAATATATCTGTTATCATTTCTACTCTCCTGCATCAAAATTTTCTTCTTTAATTTCACCATCTTTTTCTAGTAAAATGCTTATTTTCTTTTCAGCATTTTCTAATTTTTCATTGCATAATTTAGATATTTTCATTCCTTCTTCAAATTTTTTCATAGAATCATCTAAATTTAATTTATCACTTTCTAATTCTTCTGCTATATTTTCTAAATCATCCATTAATTCTTCAAAACTTTTTTCTTCTTTCATAATTTTTCTCCTAATCTTTATTTTATAAATTTTCAACATTTTCTATATTTTCATAAGTCTCATTATTTTGTTTTGGATTTTTTTCTAATCTATTTTGCATGTTTAAAATCATTGCAAAAGTTATAATTATTACAAATAATACTATAATTGGAATAAATTTTAATATTTTACTTATTATATTACCATTATTATTTTGATTGCTTTTTTGATTTTCATTTTTGCTTTTTTCTTGATTATACATTTCTTTCCTCCTATAATACTTTTGCCTTTCTTGAACCATCTACATATTTTAAATCAATTTCCATATTTTCTTTTAAATCTTTTGCTGATTTAATAACTATGCCATCTACTTCACTTATACAATATCCTCTTTTTAAAGTCTTAAGTGGACTTAATGCATCGAGTTTAGAAATAAGTTCTACATATCTAATTTTTGAATTATGTACTTTTTCTGAAATACTGGCTTCTATTTTACCTAATAAATCTTCTAATTTCAAATATTCATCTTGAATTTTTCTTTTTGGATCTGTAAAAGCTTTTGATTTCATACATTTTTCATAACGCATTTTCATTAAATCTAGCTTTCTAGATAATAAAGTTTTATACCTTTTCTCATACAAACATATTCTATCTTTTAAATCCTCTATATCTGCAACAGCAAGTTCCGCTGCGGCAGATGGAGTTGGTGCTCGTAAATCTGAAACAAAATCTGATATACTAAAATCTGTTTCATGTCCTACGGCCGAAATAATTGGGATCTCAGAATCATATATTGCTCTTGCAACTATTTCTTCATTAAAAGGCCATAAATCCTCTAAAGATCCACCTCCTCTTGCTAGTATTAGTACATCTGCTAATTTTTTATCATTCATTATTTTAATAGCTCTTGCAATCTTTTCTCCTGCACCCTCACCTTGAACTGGAACCGGGAATAAACGTATGTATACATTTTTATTTCTTCTTGTAGAAACATTAATAATATCTTTAATAACAGATCCTGTCTGAGATGTAAGCACGCCAATAACTTTTGGCATCAAAGGAATCTTTTTTTTATGAGATTCGTCAAATAACCCTTCTTTTTCAAGTTTTTCTTTAAGCTCTTTATATGCTACATATAAATCTCCTACTCCATCTTCTTGCATTGCTTTGCAATATATTTGATAAACTCCATCTCTTTCAAAAACAGATACAGTTCCAAATACATTTACTTTCATTCCGTCTTTCGGCATAAAATTAAGAGTAGTCGTATAAGATTTAAACATAATGCATTTAATTAAAGATTTATCATCTTTTAATGTGAAGTACATATGTCCTGTATAATGATGTTTAAAATTTGATATTTCTCCTTTTACAAACACATTATTTAAATATTCATCTTCAGCTACTCTATCTTTTATATACTTATTTAAATCACTTACTGATATAGGTTCTATTTTCAAAGTTTATTTCCCCCATAATTATTTTTCTGAATTTTCTTTTACAACACTTGCTAATACTCCATTTACAAATTGTTTTGAACCATCATCTCCATATTTCTTAGCAAGTTCTACAGCTTCATTAATACCAACTTTATAAGGTAAATCCATATATTCTATTTCATATATAGCTAGCTTTAAAATAGCAAGATTTACTTTAGATATTCTATCTAATGACCAATCTTTTTTTAAGTTTTTTGATATTAAAGATTCTATTTTTTCTTTATTTTCTTTAACTCCATTTACTATCTCTTTTATATAATCTATTACCCTTTTATCTTGTATATCATTATTTTCAATATATAAATCAACTTGTTCAATTTGATTTTCCTTTTGAACTTCTAGTTCATATAGTAATTTAAAAACTAATTCTCTTGATAAAGATCTATTCATTTTTCTCTCCTAATTATTACAATCTATCTATTAATTCTTTTAATTTTTCTTTTATTTGTTCTTTATTTTTTCCGAAATAGTATCCTGCATATATTCCTGCACAAATAACAAGGATTACGATTACTACTTTATAAATTCCTGTGCAAAGTAATAATATTGCAATTAATGCTCCTATTATTTGATATTTGTAGTTTGCTAAAAAATTCTTAAAATCGTCCATATAAGTTCCTCCTAATAATTCAATTATTCTTGAACTCCTCCAAGTTGTTCTATATTTTTAATTTTTATATTAATTTCTTTAATATCTAAATCAGTTGCTCTTTTTACAGAATCTTTTATTTTAGTTTGAACATCTGCTGTAACATCTTTTACTGATGCACCAATATTAACTGAAAAATTTAAAAATACTAAAATATTATTATTTTCATCAAAATCTAGTTTTGTACTAACATTTGAAACATCCTTATTTTCAGCAACTACTGTTTCTATTAAATTATTAATTGATTCTTTAGTAATTAATAATTTACCATTTTTATTTTCAAGTAAAATTCCTGAACTATTTTCACTTGAATTTTTTCCACCATTAATTATATTTCTGATTGACCATACAATTAAAATGACTGCTACAATTATTACTATATAAAAATATTCATTAAATATTTTTTCACAATAGGAAACTATATCAGATGTACTTAATATCTCTACTACAGCTAATCCAACTATTATACTTATAGCAAGTATAATTAAAGAAAATATTTTTAGACTAAACTTATCAAAAAACTTCATTTGATTACTCCTTTATTTATTATAATTAATCTATTATATCTACATCTTTTTCTTCAGGTGCTTTTTCTTTTGAAATAACATTTACACCTTGAACATGAATATTAACTTCTTGTACTTTAAGTCCTGTCATTGATTCTACAGCAGTTTTTACTCTGTTTTGTATTTCAAAAGCAATATCTGGAATTCTTACACCATATTCAACTATAATATTTACATCTATTTTTGTATTTTTTTCATTTACTTCTGCTTTTATACCTTTTGCCATGTTTTTCTTACCAAATACTTCAGTAAGTCCAAGTCCACCTGACATTGAACATACTCCAGGGACTTCAGAAGCTGCAACTCCTGCAATAACTGCTACAACATCTTCAGAAATTTTAATTCCAGTAGCATCATCTACAGAAACAAGCTCTTCTTTGTCTTCATTTACATTTTCGTTAGTATCTTTTTCGTTTTCCATATAAAAACCTCCATTATACTAATGTTATTTTAATAGTATATCAGTTATTCATAAGTTTTACAACAAAATTATATTTAAAACTTATACCCTTCTTCGATTTTATTTCCTCTTAAAAAGTCATTAATATTCATTCTTTTAGAGTTTTCACCTTGAATTTCTAAAACTGATAATATTCCCTTTTTAGTTTTTATAAACAAACCTTCTTTTTCATTTGATTTTACTACTGTTCCGGGCACGATATTTTTTAGATTATCTATATCCATATTTTCTTCGTAAATAGCTATAGCCTTCCAGAATTTAATCATTTTACCATCTTTATATGTGTAAGCTCCCATTATTGGGTTTAATCCTCTTATTAAGTTTTTAATTTCTTCTGCTGTTTTATTCTCAAAATCTAATTTTGCCATTTCTTTTTTTAGCATTGGAGCTAAAGTAAAATCATCACCTTGTTTTTCTCTTGGAGCTTTTCCATCTTCTATTAGCTTTACTGTTTTAACCAAAAGCTCTGCTCCTATTTTAGATAATCTATCCCAAAGTTCTCCTGTTGTCTCGTTTTCTCCGATTTCTACTTTCTCTTTTAGAATCATATCTCCTGTGTCCATACCTTTATCCATATACATAGTTGTAATTCCTGTCTCTTTTTCTCCATTAATTACAGCCCATTGTATAGGAGCTGCTCCTCTATATTTAGGAAGTAATGAACCATGTACATTTATGCATCCAAGTCTAGGAATATTTAATATTTCTTCTGGTATGATCTTTCCATATGCTACTACACATATTAAATCTGGATTTAAGCTTTTTATTTTTTCAATAAATTCAGTATTATCTCTAATTTTTAATGGTTGCTCTATTTTTATATTTTTACTTTCAGCATATTCTTTTACAGGAGATGAAATCATTTTCATTCCTCTTCCTTTTGGTTTATCTGGATTTGTTACAACAGTTAAAATGTTGTAATTATTTTCTACTAAAGCTCTTAATGAATCTCTAGCAAAATCAGGTGTTCCCATAAATACTATATTAAGCATTATTTTTTCTCCTTACTTTTTTCAATATCTTCCTGAGTTATAACTTCTAATGTTCCAGGAATCATTTTCTCTTTAAAAACAATTCCATCTAAATGATCACATTCATGTTGAATACATTGAGCTAAAACTTCTTTTGCTTCTATTTTTATTTTATCTCCGTTTATATCTAGTGCTTCTACTGTTACTTCATTATATCTTTCAACTTTAGCAAATTGATTTGGAAAACTTAAACAACCTTCCTCAAATGGAATTTTTTCTCCTCTTACTTCTGTAATCTTTGGATTTATTAATACAAATTTTGAAACGCCATCATATAAGTCTATAACTACTATTCTCTTTAAAATTCCTACTTGAACTGCAGCTAATCCAAGTCCGTCTGCTTTATGCATAGTTTCAAACATGTCTTCTACAAGTTCTTTTACTCTATCATCTATAACTTCTACTTCTCTTGATACTTTTTTTAATATTGGATCTCCTTCTTCTCTTATATTTCTAATTGCCATTATTTCCTCCTATTTTAATTCATACTTGTTGGATTTATATCAACTACAACACTTGTATTATTAAACTTATATTTTAAAACTGCTTTTAGTGCATTATCTATTATTTTTAGTACATTTTTATCTAATTTGCATTTTAATATAATTCGCCATCTATATGTGTTTTTAATTTTATCTATTGGTGAAGGTTGCGGTTTGAATATATTCATATTATTATATTTAACTTTAATTAAATTGTTATAAATAATATCACAAACTTTTGGTGCTTCATCTATATTTTTCGAATTAACTCTGATACATATTATATCGCAAAAAGGTGGATAATTCAACCTTTTTCGAAGTTCAATTTCTGCTTCATAAAACTTTTTATAGTCTTGAGTTTTAGCAAGACTTATTGCATAATTATCTGGATTATAAGTTTGAACTATAACTTTTCCTTTTTCTTTTTCTCTTCCTGCTCTTCCTGCAACTTGTGTTATAGTTTGAAATGTTCTTTCTACAGCTCTATAATCATCTATTCCAAGTGAAGTATCTGCTGCTACTACTCCTACTAATGTAACATTTGGGAAATGGTGACCTTTTACTACCATTTGTGTGCCGATTAATATATCAATATTCTCATCTTTGAATTTATTTAAAATCTCTTCATGACCATTTTTCTTTGTTACTGTATCTATATCCATTCTAATTGTAGTTGCTTCTGGGAAAAATTTTTTAACTTCATCTTCTAATTTTTGTGTACCACTTCCGAAATATTTTATTTTTGTACTACCACATTCAGGACAAGTCTTTTTAGGAGCTTCTTCATGTCCACAATAATGGCATTTAAGTTTATTTTCATACATATGATATGTAAGAGTTATATCACAATTAGGGCATTTTATAGTATGTCCACAATCTCTGCACATAACAAAAGTAGAATATCCTCTTCTATTTAAAAATAATATTGTTTGCTTTTTATTATTTAAATTTTTTTCTATTTCATCATGTAATTTTGTAGAAATCATAGATCTGTTGCCACTTGCAAGTTCATATCTTAAATCTACTATTTCCATTTCTGGAATAGAAGCATTATTTGCTCTATTATTTAATTCTAAAAGTTCTATACTTCCGCTTTTTGCTCTGTAGTAATCTGCAATATCTGGTGTAGCACTTCCTGAAAGTAAAATAGCATTATTTTGCTTACAAATATATCTTGCTAAATCTTTTGCATTATACCTTGGAGTCATATCAGACTTATATGAACTATCATGAGATTCATCTATAATAATTATTCCTATGTTTTCTGCTGGAGCAAAAATTGCAGATCTTGCACCAATTACTATTTTAGCATCACCATTTTTTATTTTTTGCCATTCATCATATCTTTCTCCTAAAGATAATTTACTGTGAAGTACTGCAATATTATCTCCAAACCTTGCTAAAAATCTATCAACCATTTGAGGAGTAAGTGATATTTCTGGCACAAGCACTATTGCAGATTTTCCGAATATTTATAACTTTCTCTATTAATTGCATATACACTTCTGTTTTCCCTGAACCTGTAATTCCATGAAGTAAAAATTCACTAAATTCTTCATTATCTATCATAAATTCCACAGTATCATAAACATCTTGTTGCTCTTTATTTAACTTTAACTTTTTATCTCTTTTAATTTTCTTATGAATAAATGGATTTCTATTTACCTTTTCTTCGATAATTTGAATATATCCATTTTTCTCTAATGTCTTCATTATTGATTTACTAACTTCTGTTATAGCCTCTAATTCGCTTATATTTAACCCATCATTCTCTTCTAAAAATCTTAATAATTTAATTTGTTTTTCACTTTTAAGTGCATTTGTTTTAATATCAAATTCTATTTCATCTGATGTTTTATTTAAATACACAAAATTAAGTGTCTTATCTTTTACTCTATTTTCTATATTTTTAGTAGAAGCTCCTGGTGGAAGCATAAGTTTTATACAATCAGAAATATTGCAAAAGTATTTCATTGACATAAGTTTTGCAAGTTTTATATTTTCTTTTGAAAGCAACCCATCTTCTATTTTTAGAATTTCTTTATTTGCGAATTCTGATTCATCTTTAAATCCTATAATATATCCTTCTTCTTGCTTATTCCCTCTTCCAAAAGGCACAAAAACTCTATTACCAAGACTTATTTTACTTTCTAAATCTTTAGGAACTATATAATCAAATGTTTTATTTAATGCTTTTGCATTACTATTTATTATAATTTCAGCAATCATTTATTTTTTCCTTTTTCTCTTTTAATTTTTAATTTTTATTTTTTTTTTATTTTTTTTTTTAACTTTTTCTTTTGTTTTTATTTTTAACTTTATTCTTATCTTTTTATTCAAATTAAATTGTGTAATTTCTTTTTTCTAATTTAGTATATCAGAAAAAAGAAAAAAAACAAATACTCCTTTATATTTATACAGTATTTGTTCTTCTTTTATTTTTCATTTTATATTATTTTCTTATTTGTTTTAACCAGTTTAATTTAATTAATCTTATTTTCTTTTAACCAAATATTATACTTTTCTAAGATTTCATTTTTTACTTCTTCTACTGTTAAATTTGTTGTATCTATAACAAAATCATAATTTGACATATCATCTTTATGTATTCCATAAATCTTAAAAAATCTATCATTTTCTAATTTTACTCTTTTTAGCATATCTTGTTTTTGCTCTTCTATTGTATCAAACTTCTCTGATGATTTTCTTTTTTCATCATAAAAAGCTCTCTTTGCAGCAACATCAGGATCAACTTTTAAATAAACCTTAAATGAATATGGTACTGCATACCATCCAAGACGAGCATCGATAATTAAATTATCATGTTCTTTTGCATATCCTGCTGCACTTTCTTCTATTTGATTATCAATTTCCGGATGTTTTTCTACATAAATATTAAATTCAGTAATATTCATCCCTAAATTTCTTGCAAGCATTCTCGCATATTCACCATTTCTATATATTTCATATCCTAATGTCTCTGCCAAAGCAGTAGAAACAGCACCTTTGCCGCTTCCTAAGTCTCCACATAAAGTTATAATATGTTTTTTATCCATAATATACACATTACTCCTTTGCTATTTCTCTTTCTTGATCTTCTCTTTCTTTCTCTTTTTCTTCTTCAACATTAATCATTTTTACTTTACCTTCTGCAATTTCTTGTGCTGCTAAAGTAACTTTTGAAGTTTCTTTTTTATCTGTTAATGGTTCTGCTCCATCTGCAAGTTGTCTTGCTCTTTTTGATGTAATTACTACTAATTCATATCTGTCTTCTACTTTTTTCAATAACTCACTAACTGTTGGTTTTACTAACATTTTAAAATTCCTCCTTAATTATTTTCGTCATCTTCGTCTTTATCTAATCTTCCTGCTACAGTCTCTGGCTGTACAGCAGATAATATAACATGTCCTGAGTCCATTATTAAAACAGCTCTAGTTCTTCTACCATATGTAGCATCTATTGCCATTTTAGAATCTTTAGCTTCTTGAACTAATCTTTTAATTGGAGCTGACTCTGGACTAACTATTGAAATAATTCTGTTTGCAGAAACAATATTTCCAAAACCTATATTTATTAGTTGCATATATATCACCTCTATTCAATATTTTGAATTTGCTCTCTGACATTTTCAAGTTCTGTCTTTATCTCTATAACTCTATTTGTTATATCTAGGCTATTTGCTTTAGAGCCTATTGTATTTATCTCTCTATTCATCTCTTGTACTATAAAATCAAATTTTTTTCCTATTGGTGAGTCTTTTTCTATTAAATCTAAAAATTGTGATATATGACTATTTAATCTTGTAAGTTCTTCTTCAATAGAACATTTATCTGAATATATTACAATTTCTTGAGCTAATCTATTTTCATCTACTATGTCTGTATTTAGTAATTCTTTAATTCGTGTATTTAATTTTAATATATATTCTTCAATTAGTCCAGATGAAAATTCAGAAATTTCAGAAACTTTAGTAGAAATTCCTTTAATTCTTTCTACTATATCTATTTTCATTTTGTTTCCTTCTATCTCTCTCATATTAATAAAATTAGATATAGCATCATCTAAACACTTTTTAAGTTCATTCCAGATCAATTCTTCATTATCTTCATCTTTAATATTTAGTACATCTGGATATTTTGTAATATCTACAACATTTAAGTCACACCTAATCCCTGTTTCTTGTGCTAAAGATCTTAATTCATCAATATAAGCTTTTGCTAATTGTTTATTTAGCTTAATTTCTTTTCCTTTATCACTAAAATCTTCCATTGTGATAAATACGTCTATTTTCCCTCTTGAAACATTAGCTAAAATTTCTTTTCTAACCTTGTCTTCTAAGTATGCTATCGTTCTTGGCATTTTAATTGAAATATCAGAGTATTTGTGATTAACACTTCTTATGTCTACTGTATATTCTCTACCTTCAATTTCATATTTGCTTCTTCCGAAACCTGTCATACTTCTAATCATGATTAATCCACCTTTTACTTTTATTTACTTATTAACTATTTAATTATTATTCTTCTGTTTCTTTTGTTTCTTTCTTTTTAGATTTTGAATTTGTTTTTGCTTTTTTTCTTTTTGTAGTAGTCTTTGAAGTAGAAGATTTTGATTTTGGTTTTTCTTTACTTTTTTCTTCTACAACTATTTCCTCTTTTTCTTCCTTATCTTTTTTATCTATCACTTTTTCGTTTTCTTCTTTTTTAGTAGCTTTCTTTTTAGTCTTTGAGTTAGATTTTGACTTAGTATTTGATTTTTCTTCTTTGTCTTCTGATTTTTTATTATAATTATCTGATGTTTTCTTATTGTTTTTTAATATTGTCTTAATTCTTTGTTTTTCTTTATATTCTTTTTCTATCTCTTTTTGCCTATTATAATCTTCATTTAGATTTGCATTTTCAAATTTCTTTGAACTTTCTTCATCTAAATAAGAAACTTTTTCATCTTTTATAATATCTTTTACATCACTTTCGCCTTTTATATATCTATTTTTATTTATCACGTAAATAACTATACTTTTTATTGCATAATAAATAAAAATATATACAGCAGATGTTGTAAATATTAATTGTGCTAATGTATTTTGATAGTAATAAACATAAGGCATATATAATGTAATTATGCTCAAAACAAATAATTCTATTGAATAACTTAAATAAGTTCCTCTATCTGTTTTATATGCTTTTTCTATAAAATAAATTGTTGAACAAATTAATATCACAGCAAATACCTTTAAGTCATTTTCAAACACTTCTTTTTCAAGTCTCATATATCCTAAATTTAAGAATATAAAATATATAAGTACTGATAAAGCAATTAATAAGTTAACAAATATTTTTTTATATATCTTCTGTTTTTCTTCTTTTGGTAATTTTATTTTAGTACTTATCTCTTTTTGTATATTTTCAACTTCACTCTGCTCCATTATTTCCCCCTATATCTCCAATCTCATACATTAAGATAGATGATAAAACTATAGGTGCTGTCTCTGTTCTTAAAATTCTTTTTCCTAGACTTATACTTTTTACATTAGACTTTATTAATTTATCGATTTCGTCATCTTCAAAACCGCCTTCTGGTCCAATTATAAAAGCAACATTTAAATTATTTTTATTTATCTTTTTAAGAATATTTAGCTCTTCTTTTAGATTAGTTTTATTTTCTTTTTCATAAGCTACAAATATTAAATCATATTTATTTTCTTCTGAAGCTTTGCATATATCATCTATTTTTTGAATCTTATCTATTTTTAATATTTTTTCTCTTCTTGATTGTTTTGCTGCAGCTTCTGCAATTGTCTGCCATCTTGTAATCTTTTTACTTTTATCTTTTTCATCTAGTTTTACTACACATCTTTTCATTTCAACCGGAACAATTTCATCTACTCCAATTTCAGAACATTTTTGAACTATAAGTTCCATTTTATCTGACTTTGGAAGAGCTTGATATATAGTAATTTTTAATTTTTCTTCATCTATATTTTTCTTCATAATTATATCACATTCTATTTCTTTTTCATAAAAATTTTTAATTACTGCTACATAAAACAAATTATTTTCAGGACATACAATATTTAGTTCTTCATTTTCTTTTGCTCTTAAAACATTTTTTATATGATTATAATTACTTCCTGTTAAAAATATTTTTTCATTTTTTATTTGATCTTTTTTTACAAAAAAATTCAACTTTATTGCTCCTTTACTCTCAAAGTATTATACCAAAAAAAAGCGACAAGTACAATACTTATCGCTTTTTTATTTAAAATTACTTTACTTTATAAATAAATTCTTTTTATAATGCATTTTATTTTTTAAGCAAATTTAATTAAGCTAACAAAATTTTTAATGTCGATATTTATTTCATTTATTTTCTCTTTTTTCTTTTCTTCTCTTTTTTCTATTTTTTCTCTTTTTTCAGTTTCTTTATTATCATCAAAATTTACAAGTT
>CALWZY010000037.1 GCA_944386155.1 uncultured Clostridia bacterium
ATATAAATATAAATAAAACATAAAAAACTGTAATAATTAATAAATCTTATTTACTAGTTATTACAGTTTTTATCATTTACTTAATTTATTTTATTATTATCTTAGTTTCTCAAGTAATCTATTTATATAGTCATTGTTTCTCTTTAAAGCATCTACTATATAAGTTTTATATTTAGGCTCTACTTCTTCTAAAACATCTAATAAACAAATCATATTATAATATAAATCTTTTAATTTTGTAGGAGATATTGCAGTAGACATACTGTCTTTTCTTCCACTATTATATATTATTGAAATATAATCTGTATATTTATATGAATTTGATTTTAGAACACCTTTATAATAGAAAACAAAATCTTCAAAGAATTTTCCTTCTACAAATTCAATATTATTTTTTAGTATAAATTCTCTATTCCAAAGAACATCCCATACATTTTCGTATCTCCATGTAGATATTCTATTTTCTTTAACTGAATTTTTAGCTGTTGGAATAAATTTTCCTTGAATTGCCTCTCCAACTGATTCAAATCCTAAATATACAATATCTACTTTATCATTTCCTATTGTATTATTTAATCTTTTTAAAACATCTTTATCAGCAAGTAAATCGTCTGAATCTAGAAATAATATATAATCACCATCTGCAGCTTTTATACCAGTATTTCTAGCCCCTCCAGCCTTTTTATTTACGTCGTGTCTTATTACTTTTATTTTTTTATTATCTTTTTCATATTTTTTTGCAATCTCGAAAGTATTATCTGTAGATAAATCATCTATTATTATAAATTCATAATTTTCATAATCTTGCATAATAACACTTTTTATTGCATCTTCAATCTCTTTTTCAGCATTATGAGCAGGCATAATTATACTAAATCTTATTTCTTCCATTTTTTCTCGTGCTCCTTAATAATCTTCCAAATTCTATTTGTCTCAATAAAATCAGAATAATGTTTTTGTACATTTTCATGATACTCTTTTAAATTATCGACTAAAACTAAGAAATTTGAGTTATCAAACAAGTTATTAATTTCTTCAATACTTTTATTTAAATTATTAAATACTTGTTTAATATTTTCATCATAATGAGCTTTATCTGTTGTATACATTAATAATGGTTTATATTTTATCCATCCTTGACTTGCTTTTAAGAATCTTTTTTCAATATTTTTTTCTGATGTTTTAATAACTCTTAATTTCTTTGGTTCTTCTCCATCCATTATTTCTTTATATTTTAAGAAACCATCATGGAAATGATATAAAGGAACTTTTATAATCTTTACATCTTCTAGAGCCATTGAGAAAAATGTATCCTCTCCTCTTGCCCCTGGTGGATTATAAAATGCTGGAATTTTTTCTAGATGTTTTAAATTCAAACATAATGTTGATCCAGCAACAAACTTTTTACCATTTATAGCTTGTTGTTCATATGCTCCTTTTCCATCAGAAATATTTTCATCTGCAAATGTAATACCACCATCTTTTTCAAATTTTTCTTTTATTGATTTCCAAGTAACTGCTTCATTACCAATAGCTTCAATAAATCTTGTTACATATCCTTCTTCTTCTTCATCACATTCCATATAAGGAATAGGAGAAATATATCCACAGTGATATCCTATTGTAATATCAGCATTTTCTTTTTCCATATATTCTATATGTTTTAAAACATTATCTTGTTTTTTCCAATAAACTGATCCATCAGGATTTTTTAAACATGCTCTTGGATATTCATCATCATCCCAAAATAATAAGTAATCTATACCGCTTTTTAATGCATAATACATTAAAGTATTTCTTCCTCTAGCATGTCCATGTCCAAATATTAAATCAGCTTCTTCTTCAGTTAAATTATATCTTTGTCTAATTAAATGTCTTTCTTCTTTTATTGTTCCTGGTGTTATATATTCAATATCAATTTTTGAATCATATACATCAATATCAATATTGTAAAAATCATCTTCTTTTGTATTTAAATATTCAGAATCATATAATATAAAAAATGTTATATTAACTTTTTTCTCATAATTTTTTACTTGTTCAATAATTTCTTTGTAATATGAATTAATTATATTACATACATTAGATCTTCCTGTCACAAAACCTATTCCCATGTTGATTTCGTTTTTCATAATTCCTCCTTAATTCTATCTAGTAAAAAGCAAAATCATGATTTATTTAATATTAATTTTATTAGATATTTTAAATGTCTAAATTGAATTTTAATGCTATTTACTAAATTATAGAAGACTTTATAAATTCTTTATATAGTCGCATATCCCTAAAAATCCATTTTTCTCATATATTTTCCACAATTCATCATAATTTTGTGGAATATCACATGGTTTTTTAAGATTATTTTGCATACAGTCTTCTATATTGCTTTCTATTAAATTGAATTTATCAGAAACTTTACCGAAAATAGCTTTTCCCTTTTCAGTGTTTATCAAGACTAATGATACACCTTTTTTATCGTCAAAGTTTTCAATAGTTTTTTCTATCCCCCAAAAATCTCCTATTGTTATGTCTGCTACTCTTTTTGTGCTTGCGTAATTACATCTATAACAAGAATCTCTTAGTATATAATCCTTTAAAAATAAATTATATAATTCGTCTCCTTTAAAGTAATTACTTATGTACTGTTTGCCATTTTCAAATTCAATTTTAATATTTTGTGTATAATTATTTTCTTTATATCTAAAATTTATACTCTTTATTTTTGAAGAAAACTTTTCTTCGAGTTTTTTTAGATATTGCTTATAAATTCCTGGTGAAGGTACGCCATGACATATTATGTCACAAGTATATAAATTAGTAGTATCTATATTTTTACTAGCTAGATAATTATATACTCCGTCTACCTCACAAGGGGTTCCTGTAAAAAGAACTACTTGATTATTTTTTAATTTTTCTTCTATCTCTTTATATAAATAACCCATTTGACTTTGAACATATTTTGAGCCTTGCATATAATTTCTTTTTTCTTTTTTAGAAGTCATTATATGTTTTACTTCAAAATCTTTATCGTATACAGCTCCACAAACACAACCATTCATTTTATCTAAGATCAATTCTGATATTTCATAAAATACTCCACCAGAAGAACTTTTTTCTCTAATATTTTCGACTTTGTTTTTTGCTGCATATACTTTTATAGGATTATTTGTAATTCTTTTTGGTTCCTTTTTATTTATAGTTATTGGACATATTCTATCACAAATCCCACAATTAATGCAAATATTTTTATCAATATCTGGATATTCGAAGCCTTTGCTATTTATCTTAATCTTTATAGCTCCAGTAGGACATATATTTCTACATGCCATACATCCTGTACATTTATCATAATCTATATTTATTGGATTCATTGTTACACCTCATTTTCTAATGCATTTTTAAGATACTCTATAGAAATTTTTCTCTCATCTTCTAATATATTAAACACTCTATCATAATTAATTGGTTTATCTATTATGTCTGATAGATTTTCAATTCCAGTTGCATCTCTATCTGTAAGTTCTAATCTTTTTAATAAATCTTCTATTTTATATCCAAGACATGCATATGAAACAAATTGTTTTTTAGTAAGAATTGAGAAAATTGTTCCATGAAAAGTAGCTGTAACTACATATGTAGCATTTTTCATATATCCAATAAATTCAAATATATTAGCATCAATATTTTTATCTGCCCATTTACAATAAAATCCTATTGAATATACTGGCAAATTCATTTCCTTCGCTAGTTTTTTTATTTTCTTTTTTCTTTCATTTGAAACATTATAATCATAAATTAAAATATAATCTTTCTCATCTGGAATAATTGCATATTTATCAATAGATTTTAATAGCATGGTAGGATCAAGAACTAGTTTAGCATCTCTTCCAGTAATCTCTTTTATAAGATTTTTTGTATTTACATCTCTAGCAGATAATTTTGATACTTTTCCAAAATCGATCTTATTATTATGAAATTCTTTAAATTCTTCTACTGTTGTTGTATTACAACTTGGAGCATAAGCAAAGATATTGTTACAATTTAAGTCATATCCATAATACTCTTTTCTATGCTCAAAAGAAGGATTATTTACATTCCATAATTCATCACTCCCTAATATGATACTTTTATATATATCATCATTTTTATTATATAAATTTTCACTTACATTTAAGAAAACTCTTGATTTTTTAAGTCTACTATTTATAGAAATATTTTTTGTATCTACAGGACTATACCTGCAATTTCTAATTGAGTTTATTACTAAATCATCATTTTCTATTAGCTTATTAATAACATCTCTTTCATGTCTATTTTCTTTTTTAAATTTTAAAAACTCTGGTTCATAATCTAATTTTTTTAAAACCTCTTGCAATGCAAAAGCTTGTAATGTTGCCCCGAAATTTGGTGCAGCATCATGTAAAGTACATATCCCTACTTTTTTCATAATTTTCCTCCTCATAAGTCAAAAAACATATAGTTTTTTGTATATATTTTTTTCTTATGGGAATTGATAAAAATTATCAAAATAATAAGTCATATTAAATTACACGCAAAATAAGTAAATATATATTATATTACTTCTACTTTACTTCATATAACTCTATATTTATTCTTTCATATCATAATTGCAAGCTCTAATTAATCTATTCATTATCGCGAGTCCAATACCTTCTTTCTTTGTTCCTTCTATTATAACTAAATCGCAATTCATAGTATCAGCTTTTCTTAATGATGAAAAAATATTCTTTGATACTTCGTTTAAATTATCAATTTTCCCCATATTAATAAATTTTTCTGTCTTAATCCTATTCATGTGTTCACTAAATCCCATAACACATGCATTGTTTTCTTTAAGCAAATTATTTACTTCATTAATCTGTTTTTCTTCATTATCAAAATACACTAATATACATTTCGTTTTTGGTGCATAATGTTTGTGTTTCATTCCTGGACTTTCAACTTTTTTATTTTCATCCACTTTGTTTAAAACATTACTATCTACTCTAACATTTCCTTTTCCGGACAATATTTTCAATATCTTCTACTGAAATTTTTCCGCGGTCTTAATATCACAGGAATATTATCTATTACTTTAACGACTGTCGACTCAAGACCAATATCTGAATCTCCACCGTCAATCATTATGGAGACTTTATCTAATAATTCTTTTTTTATATCAGAAATATTAGTTCCACTTGGCCTTCCAGACACATTAGCACTAGGTGCCGCGACAGGAACTCCTGATTTACTAATAATAGTATGTGCAATTTTATTACTAGGCATTCTTATTCCAACTGTATCTAAATTTGCCGAAACTTCATTTGGAATTATATCTGATTTTTTTAAGATTAACGTAAAAGGTCCTGGCATAAATGCTTTAATTAATCTTTCTTCTGTTTCTGATATTTCCTTTGTGCATTTTTTTAGCATATCGAAATCTGAAACATGTACAATAAGCGGATTATCTGATGGTCTTCCTTTAGCAGTATATATTTTTGATGCTGCTAAACTATCTAATGCTACAGCTCCTATTCCATATACTGTCTCTGTAGGAAACACAACTAGATCTCCACTTCTTATTTTTGAAACAACTTCTTGAAGTTCATATTCATTTATACTGTTTTTCCAATCAAATATCTTACCCATAAATAAAACCTCTAGGTAATATTATACTATATTTCTGCCATTTAAGTCAATTTTTTATGTTATTTAGACATGTTTCGACACATAAATTAACTTTTTTAATTGTAATAACTATCAAAATTGAAAATTAAGTAGTTTCTTGTAACATAATTTAACTCTTTATACTATACAAAAACCCTTTTTAGTTATATAATTTAAGGCGTAGTAATCTTGAAATGGAGGGATGACTATGAAATTAAATGATTTATTAAAAGGTCTAGAAGTATTAGAAACTGTTGGTGATCTAAATTTAGATATAACAAATATACATTCAGACTCAAGAAAAATTAAGGAAGGCGGTTTATTTGTAGCAATAAATGGATATGCAAAAAATGGTATAGATTTTTTAGAATCTGCTATAGAAAATGGTGCTATTGCAGCTGTAGTAGAACCTGATACAGATATAAAAAGTTTAAATTTTAATATCCCTATTGTAAAAGTAAAAAATACTAGAAAATCACTTGCACTTATAAGTTGTACTTTTTATGATAATCCATCTAGAAAGTTTAAACTTATAGGAATTACAGGAACAAAAGGAAAGACTACTTCAACATTTATGACTAAAGCTCTTTTAGAAGCTCATGGTTTAAAAGTTGGATTAATTGGTAGTATTGCTGTATACATCGGTGATAAGAAAATCGAAGATACAGATAGGACAACCCCAGAAAGTCCTGAAATTCAAAAACGTTTAGCTCAAATGGCTGATGAACATTGTGATGCAGTAATTTTAGAGGTGTCATCACAAGCAATGAAACTAGATAGAGTTACTGGTTCTGATTTTGATATTGGTTTATTTACAAACCTTACAGAAGATCATATAAGTAAAAATGAACATGCAAATATGGAAGAATATTTTGAATGTAAAGCATCACTTATAAGATCATGTAAACTTGGAATTATAAATATTGATGATAAAACAGTATCTACTCTAAAAGATTCAATTAAAAATATTCCAATCAAAACATTTGGTATCAGAAATAAAGCTGATATATCTGCAGATTTAGATACTTTAAAAATTACACCATCTTGTGTTGATTTTGTATTAAATATTGATGGCAAAAAAGAAAAAATGGAAGTTGGAATTCCTGGTGAATTCAGTGTATATAATTCACTAGGTGCTATAAGTATTGCTCATGAATTTAATGTTACTCCTGATGAAATGAGAAAAGCTTTAAAAGATTTAAAAGTATTAGGAAGAAATGAATTAGTTCCTAATAAACTAGGGCTTACTATATTAATAGATTATGCTCATACTCCATCTAGTTTAGAGAGTATCTTAAAATCTGTAAAAACATATGCAAAAGGAAAAATCATTTGTGCTTGGGGTGTTGGTGGTGATAGAGACTCTGCTAAACGTCCTATAATGGGTGAAATATCTCGGAAGACTTGCAGATTATACAATTCTTATGTCTGATCAAGTTCGTACGGAAGATCCTCTTAAAATATTAAAAGATATTGAAGTTGGAGTAAAAAAATCAGGTGGAAAATATACTATTATTGTTGACAGAACAGAAGGTATTCGCCATGCAATATCTGTTGCTACTCCTGATGATATAATAGTAATACCAGGCCTTGGCCATGACTTATATCTAGAAAGAAATGGAGTTAAATATCCTTACGATGAAAGAAAAGTAATCGCAAAACTTATAGATGAAATGATTGCAAGTGGTGAAAAAAAGCCTATAGATAATAAATAATAAATATTAAATATTAAAATATAAAAAAATAAAAAGCATGAAATAAGTATATATTTATTCTATGCTTTTTATTTTTGCTTTTTATTCTTTACTTTTATTTTTGTTCTTTTGTTTTTATTTTTTATTCTTTTATTATAATTAAATTAATTATCCTGTTTTACTGGTAATATCTTTTCTCATTTTAAGCATTATTTTCTTTTCTAATCTTGAAATATAACTTTGAGAAATTCCAAGCATATCAGCAACTTCTTTTTGTGTCTTTTCTTTATGTCCAGACATTCCAAACCTTAAATTCATGATATTTTTTTCTTTATCTGTTAACTTCTCCATTGCTGATTTTAATAATCTTTTATCTACTTCATCTTCTAAATTTTTATATACAATATCTTCATCTGTTCCTAGTAAATCTGATAGTAATAATTCATTACCATCTCCATCTTGATTTAATGGTTCATCAATGGAAATCTCTCCTTTTAATCTATTACTTCTTCTTAAAAACATTAATATCTCATTCTCTATACACCTAGATGCATATGTAGCAAGCTTAATATTTTTCTTATTATTAAAAGTATTTATTGCCTTCATAAGACCAATTGTTCCGATAGAAATTAAATCTTCTAAGTCAACTCCTGTATTTTCGAACTTTTTAGCAATATATACTACTAATCTCAAATTATGTTCTACTAAAATCTTTCTTGCTTCTATATTATTATCATCTAATTTAGAAAGTAATTCTTCCTCTTCTTCATTACTAAGAGGTGGTGGTAATGTTTGACTTCCATTAATATAAAAAATAGGAAGATCATCTAAATTATTTTTTCTTAAATATTTAATATAAATTAAATTTATATTATCTTTTAATTTTTTAAATACATCCATACTACTCCACTCCTTTATCTAATATTTCAATTCCGAACTAATCCTTTATAAGAATCATTCTTGCTTAATTTACCATCATACAAACCAAGTATTGCATCATAAATAACATAATTGTTATTTATGCTTAATCTAATGTATTCTGGTCTTATTCCAAATAGCACTTTATTTTTACTTCCAAGTGTTTCATATGGTATTAAATAAATTTTTCTTTTAGTCTTTGTGTCTGTAATTACATCTTTTAAGATATTTTTTTCTATTATCACCACAGGCAAACCGAAAAATTGGATCTTTTAAAAGATTTCCTGTATCTAATAATACTTTTGTATTATATAACTTTTTATCTATGCATATTTCTAAATTACATATCATATTATCTTTTCTTATATTTCTTGATATTAATTTAAATGTATATTTAATAAGTACTGCTGAAAATATAATCGATAATAAAATAATCCATGATGAATACTTTCCTACCATAAAACCAGTATTAAAAAAAGTATTTAATGATTTTGAAAACATAAGTGATATTGTAATTCCTGCATAAATAAAACTTACTATGTAAAACACAAAAATTTCTTTTGCAAATTCTTTTAAATCTTTTGTTTTATAAATTATCTTTATCATTAGTATCGATGTTAAAATCTTTATTATCCATCTTATAATAGGAGTAAAGTTTATAAATATGTCTAAAACTGTTTCTAACACTCCAATAATAGATGAAATAACAATTTTCATACTATTTGTTTTTTTCTTTAGAACTGATGTTGTTGTAAGAAGTAATATAAAGTCCATTATAAATTCTTTTATAATTATCAGATCTAAGTATAAAACCATTAACTAACCTTCTTTTGTATATGATACATATATTGTAATTCATCATATTTAAAAATACTGTCGATATGTATGTATTAAATTTATTTTTATATACAAGCTTTTTACTTTTTATTTTATTTATATATTTTTTTATTCTTTTTTATACTTTTTTTGATTTTTATTCCAAAAAATATTTCTAAATCCAAAAAAATAAGCAAGTATCAAAACTTGCTTATTTAATATAATAATATGTCTAATCTTTTGTAAGGTAATGTAGTAATGTAGTTTTATGTATTAATATTATTGCTAACTATTTATTGTTTTTTCTTAAGAAAGTTGGAATATCAAGTTCTCCATTGTTTGATGAAGATCTATCTGCAACTCCACCTATTGTATTCATCTTTCTTTCCCAAGCTTTATTTACTATATCGTTTGCTTTTTGTTCTCTTTCATCATCACCTTCAAAACCAGTAGCAATTACTGTAATTCTGATTTCATCACCCATTGAATCATCTGTAACAGAACCAAATATAATATTTGCTTCTGGATCTGCTGAGCGTTGAATTAATTCTGCTGCTGTGTTTGCTTCATGTAATCCAACATCTGATCCACCAGTAATATTAATAATAACTCCTCTTGCACCTTCTATTGATGTTTCTAGTAATGGACTTTGGATAGCTTGTTTTGCTGCATCTTCTGCTCTGTTTTCACCAGAAGCAGTACCAATACCCATATGAGCCATTCCTCTATCAAGCATTATTGTTTTAACATCAGCAAAGTCTAGGTTAATAAGTCCTGGTACTGAGATTAAATCAGATATACCTTGAACACCTTGTCTTAAAACATCATCAGCCATTCTAAAAGCTTCTACTATTGATGTCTTTCTATCTATAACTTGTAATAATTTATCATTAGGAATTACAACTAAAGTATCTACTTTACCTTTTAGATTTTCAATTCCTCTTTCAGCTTGCGCTAATCTTTTCTTTCCTTCAAAAGTAAATGGTTTAGTAACAACACCTATTGTTAATATTCCCATTTCTTTAGCAGTAGCAGCAACTATTGGTGCAGCACCTGTACCTGTTCCACCACCCATACCAGATGTAACAAATACCATATCTGCTCCTCTTAAAGCTTCAGCAACTTCAGCTTTACTTTCTTCTGCAGCTTGTGCACCTATATCTGGGTTTGCACCAGCTCCTAATCCTCTAGTTAATTTTTCTCCAATTTGAATTTTAGTTGAAGCTTTTGATAATTGAAGTGCTTGTCTATCTGTATTAACAGCTATGAATTCTACATTTTTAATTCCTGCATCAATCATTCTGTTTACAGCATTATTTCCAGCTCCTCCAACACCTATTACTTTTATTGTAGCTGTTCCATCCATCATGAATTTCTCTTCATCATTTTCCATAATCATAAAGTAGATCCTCCCTTACATATTATATATTTCCTTAAAATTAAAAACTTAATTATTTATCTATTTATTAAGAATAAAAGAAATCTCTAATCTTATCTAAAATTGTTTTAAATAAAGATTGTTCATTTCTTGTATCTATACTACTTGATACACTGCTAGCAAATGGTCTTGAAGCTATATATCTAACTATTGCATAACTTGTTCTATAAGTTGATTTTACTGTAGTAACTAATCTTCCTGCAGCGATTTTTACTGGAATATTTAAAATAATCTTTCCTGCCATATCGCTTTTATTAAGATTAACTATACCCTCTCCAACAAGTACAACATTATTTATATTATTTTTTAAACCTTGAGCAATTATTTCTTTATTTACTAAAGAAAATATCTCTTCAACTCTGGCTTCTATTATTTCGATTAATTCTGAACTCTTTATTGTTTTATTCTTTGAATCTCCACCCATATATGTATTTAAAACAATATTATTATCATTATCTATAAAAGATTTCAAAGCTAGTCCATATTGTCTTTTTAACTTTTCAGCTTCCTCTAGAGAAATATTTAGTACATATGCTATATCATTAGTAACATTATCTCCACCAAGAGGTAATGTATTTGTATAGATATAACTTGATCCATTAAAAATACCTATATCAGTATTTCCTGCACCAATATCTATTAACATAACATTATCATTTAATTCATTTAAATCTAAAACTAAATTTCTTTCAGCTAAAGTATTTGGTACGATTCCATCTATATCAATTCCAGCTTTTCTACATATATTAGTGATCTTTTTAACATGCTCTTTTTCTGCAAGTATAATCTGTGCTAATAAAGTAAAACTAGAACTAAACTTTCCTATAGGATCATCTGTTACTTTACCATCATCTAGTATAAACTTATCTGGAACTATATCGATTAGTATCTTATCTTCTGGAATTTCAATATCTCTTATTTGGTTCATTGCTGATACAACATCTTTTAATGATATTCCAGCATATTTATCTTTTGCTTCTTTTACGATACTGTTTTGTACTATAGTTACATACTTTCCAGGAATATTAATGTAAGCTGAATTAATCTTAAAATCAGAAATATCTTCTGCTTCGGCAACTGTTTTTTCGATAGCTTTTGTTATAGCTTCTTCATCTATAATCTTACCTTTATTAATTCCATGGCATTTATTACTGGTGCTACAAATAATCTCAATTTGATTGAAGTTATTTACTTCGCCAACAACTGCACTAACTTTAGACGTTCCAATATCGATACCTACAATTATATCACCTATTGCCAAGTTTATTCCCCCATCTTCTTTATTTGCTTAAGAATATTATATTTTATTAAAAAAGTCAATAGAAATTGTCACTTTTTTGTAACCCTTTTGTAATGTTTTTGTAATTATTTTATTCGTAAATACTAGAATACTATATAACAATTTTTTTAAAAAATCAACAGCTCTAGACATAAAAATTATAAAAAATAAAACAGATTTTAAAGATTCTTTTTTTCTCTTTCATCTGTTTCATTTGTAAAAATATTAAATTTGCCTATATTTAAGGCATTTTCTTGATTTCTAGTCTTCTATTAACTCTTTCTTCTTATTTCTTTTATTAGCTTTTTTTGACCATAGTTCAACATAATATCTTCTAATAATTGCTAAATTATTAAACATTCTACCAACAAATACAATTACGGCAGCTAAATAAATATCTACATTTAGTCTTTCACCTAAATATGTAAGTAGCATTGCAAGGATCGCATTACCAAAGAATCCTGTTACAAATATTTTAATATCAAAATTCTTTTTTAGTGATGAAGATATTCCTCCAAATACTGAATCTAATGCAGCAATAATCGCTATTGCTAAATATCCTGAATATGAATATGAAATTGTTGGAAGATTAAGCCCCAAAATAACACCTAATACACAACTTATTATAATAGTTATATAAATCATTTTTCAACCTCCTATTTTCCGTAATTTATTTCCATTACACCATTATATTTTTCTATTCTTATATCATCTTTTACTTTATATGAAACTACTTTTCCTTCAGCCTCCATTGTATCTTTATATCCACCTTTTATATTTACAGCACTTTCTAAGTATGATGGATCTCCTATTGCTTTTATAGTATATGGTGATACAAGTCTTTGTCCATTGACAAATATAAATTTATTTTCAACATCAACTATATCAGTAATTGTTACATATCTCTCATCATTTATTGATATTGCTTCTGCTCCAACATATTTAAGTTCATATATTAACAAAAGTATGTCTTCTGCACTAACCGCAGCTTCACCATCTTCAACTGTAATTTCAATTCCTTTACCAGTAACTGCTGTATACCCTGCTGAAGTTTCAAGTTTTGAAAGTTCACTCTTAAGTAATTCTAATGAACTGTTATCATTTTCTATATCTTTATTATATTCTTCTAACAATTTTTTATTTTCTTCAAGTGTTGCCTCAGCTTCTTCTGTTTTACTTCTCCAAGATGTAAGCTCTGCTCTTAGCTCGCTTTCTCTCATGTCACTAATTCCTGATCTTTCTACAACTCGAACTGTTTTAAACTGAACAAACATAACACTAGTAAGTAAAATACAAATAATTGCAATTGTTATAAGCATAATTAATTTTGATTTCATATTACTTCCTCCTAGTCTGCTCTTTTTATATAATCTGAATTATATACACCTGTATACTTAGGTACAGTTATATTACTTTCTTCTCTAACTTCTACGCTAACACCTTCATATTCCATCCATTCTAAATATCCACCAGGTCTTAGAAGTTGTCCATATAATTCATTTGGATTTCCTATAGCTTTTATTTCATATGGTGAACCTAGCTTTTCTCCATTTACTCTTATAATATTTCCAGAACACATAATTGAACTAACACTTACTATTCTTTCCCCATTTATAGAAACAGCTTCTGCACCAGCATTAAACAATTCGTTTACTATATTTTTTAAATCACCATCATGAACCATATACATACTTAAATAATCTGTATCAAATCCTTCTGTATTTTCCGGTGTTCCATCTTTAACTGTTACTACTAATCCTTTTCCTTTTACATCTGTATATCCTAAAATAGCATTTAATTCACTTATTTGTTTTTCAATTTTAGATGCTTCAGTACTACTATCTGCTACAGTTGATCTTATATTTTCTAGTTCAGTTGTAACATCTTGAAGCTCTTGATAAGTTCTTTCATATTTTTCTTTTTCTTTAAGTACACTATCTTTTAATTTATTTTCTGTAGTAGATTGCATAGATGTACTTGTATTCCAACTTTGTACTGTCTTCACTTGTACTGTAATACCTATTGAAATGATAAAACATAGCACACCTATAATTAAGTATTGCTTTTTCAAACTACTTACCTCCTTTACACATCTTCTCTAAAATAAATATAATCTTCATTTAAGTCTCCATTTATAAAAATTTGACCTTTTTCACCTTTTGTGTCTTTTAATATTTCTATTAAATATAATACTCTTGTATTTAAATCAGAACAATCTCCAAAATAAACTGTTTTATTTTGTTGTTCTTTATTTAGTTTTAATTTAATATCATCTGAATCACCAATATCAAATCCATCAATATATGAATATAATTCATAATCTTTCATCATAGATATTATTTTTAATATATTTCCTAAAGAATTCAAATCATCTTCACATAGTCTTGAAGTGCTATCTTCTGCTCTTAAAGTTGTAAAATCAGTTTTAGCTGAAGTAATCACAGGAACGTCCAATTTATCTTTAGCATATTCTAATATATATCCTTGATTATCTACATATACATATGTACTATCATCTAATTTTATCTGAAGAGCAGGAGTTCTTTCTGTTACTTCTATTGTAATTTTGTTTGGAAAATTTCTTAAAATTTTAGCACTTTCTATGTATGGTTCAGCATTTAAGATTTTACTATTTGCATTTGATTTTCTAAATAAAAATATATTTTTATACTTTTTAATCTCTGAAACACTTTCTATTCTATCACTTGAAACTTTATTATTACCCTTAACTTCTATTTCAGTTATATTAAATACTGGTGAAATAAATAGAAAAATAAGTATTCCAATAATAATAAATCCAAGTAATATAAATTTTAATATTTTTTGTCTTCTTATTTTCTTTTTTTCATTTTGAACTAATTGTTTATTTTTTATCTTTCCTGTGGCAATATTTTTACTTAATGTTTCTTTTTGCCTTAATATATCAGCTTCTTTATTTGATAATTTTTTAGTATTAGAACTTGATTTTTTATTTTTTGAATTATTACCTTTTTGTTTATTAGTTGCATTATAAGTGTTATTCTTTTCTCTTTTACTTTTTTTATCATTTTGATTTTTTTTATGCTTTTTATTATTCTCTGAATCAGATAATCCTAAAAAATAATCTTGATCAAAATTAAATCTATCGTCTACTACTTGTTTTTTATTTTTATTTTTTTTACTTTTATTTATATTACTTGCTTTTTTCAAAGTCTAGTATCACCTCTCTTTATATATACTAGCTCCTATTTTCGTAAGCTTTGTCTCTAGCTTCTCATATCCTCTTTCAATAAAACCTATATTTTCTATTTTAGTATAACCATTTGCAGTAAGTCCAGCAATAACTAAAGCAATACCTCCTCTTAAATCAGTTGCTCTAACTTCTGTGCCTGTAAGTCTTCTTACTCCCTTTACTATTGCAGTATTTCCTTCGATTTTTATTTTTGCTCCCATTCTATTTAATTCAGGAACACATTTAAATCTATTTTCAAAAATATTTTCAGTAATTACTGATGTTCCTTTAGCGTTACACAGCATTCCTAAAAATATTGACTGCATATCAGTAGGAAATCCTGGATATGGTAATGTTTTTATATCAATTGCTCTTAATCTTTTTTTAGCTTCTATATATATATTATTTTTATCTTTTTCAATTTTACATCCCGCTTCTTCTAATTTATCTAAAACAGGAATTATATGATTATAGTTTGTATTTTTAAGCTCTAAGTTTCCACTAGTAGCAGCACACATTGCTAAAAAAGTTCCAGTTTCAATTCTGTCAGGCATTATCGTATATGAAACTTCTTTTAATCTCTTTACACCAACTACTTTTATGCAGTTAGTTCCTGCACCATAAACTTTTGCACCCATTCTATTTAAGAATTCTTGCAAATCTACTATCTCTGGTTCCATTGCAGCATTAGTTATAGTAAGTTCAGCATCTGATAAAATTGACGCTAAAATTAAATTTTCTGTTGCTCCTACACTCGGAAATTCAAGATGTACCTCTGCAGTCTTTATTTTATCACAATTACATACTATATATCCAGCATTTTCTTCAATATTTATTCCAATTTTTTTAAAATTTTCAATATGTAGGTCTATAGGCCTAGCTCCAATCTCGCATCCACCAGGATAAGAAAAGATTGCTCTCTTAAATCTTCCTATTATAGAACCTGCTAAAATTACTGAAGATCTAAGTTCTCTCATTAGATCATGTGGTACTGTATATTTATCCATATTTGATGAATCTATTATAACTTTATTTTTCTTTTTATCTACTTTGCATCCTAGAAGCTCAAGTATTTTTAATGTAGTTTTTACATCTTTTATATCAGGAAGATTATATATTGTCGCTTTTTTTCCATTTAATATAGTTGCAGCTAATATTGGAAGTGAAGCATTTTTAGAACCAGATATATTTACTATTCCTTCTAGTTTTTTCACACCTTTTAATTTATATTTCATAATTATACCTCCATTTTAAATATTATAATTTTCAA
>CALWZY010000038.1 GCA_944386155.1 uncultured Clostridia bacterium
TTTTTTATTTTTTTCTTAATTTTTTTTAATTATTTTTTATTTTATTTTTTTTGCTTTAATTTTTATTATTATTTATTAATTTTTTATTTATTTTTTTATTATTTTTTATGTAATATTATTTTTTTTGAATATTTTTTTGAAAAGAGGAAATATTATAATTATAAAGTTTATATTAAATATTTTTAATTATTAATTTTTATTTATTTTTTATATTTTAATAATTTTATTTATTTTTTTAATATAAACTTTAAAAAGCTCAGTATATTTCATTATATACTGAGCTTTTTATATATTATTTTTAATTCTTTTATTAAATATCAAGATTTCTTACAAATTTAGCATTTGTTTCAATAAATTCTCTTCTTGGAGCAACATCATCTCCCATAAGAATTGTAAATGTTTCGTCTGCTTTTATTGCATCTTCTACAGATACTTGAATTAAAACTCTCTTTTCAGGATCCATTGTTGTTTCCCATAATTGTTCAGGATTCATTTCTCCTAAACCTTTATATCTTTGTATAGACACTTGGTCTCTAGCAATTCCTTTTTCTTCTATTTCTTTGTAAGCTTTTGCTAAATCTTCATCATTATAGCAATATATATCTTCCATTCCTCTTTTTGATAGCTTATATAATGGTGGTTGTGCAAGATATACATTTCCATTTTCAACTAAAGGTCTCATATATCTGAAGAAAAATGTTAATAATAATGTTCTAATATGTGCTCCATCTACATCGGCATCAGCCATTATTATAACTTTTCCATATCTTATTTTTGTAATGTCAAAGTCTGCTCCAATTCCAGCTCCAATAGCTACTATTACTGGATTTAATTTATCATTTCCATATATCTTGTCTGCTCTTGCTTTTTCTACATTAAGCATTTTACCCCAAAGTGGAAGTATTGCTTGAAATCTTCTATCTCTTCCTTGTTTTGCACTTCCTCCTGCAGAGTCTCCCTCTACTATGTATACTTCACATTCTTCAGGATTTTTACTACTACAGTCAGCTAGTTTTCCAGGAAGTGTAGTAGTCTCTAGTGCACTCTTTCTTCTTACTAATTCTCTAGCTTTTCTAGCAGCTTCTCTAGCTCTTGACGCACTTACACATTTATCAAGTATTGCTTTTGCAACATTTGGATTTTCTTCTAAATATGCAGCTAAATGTTCATTCATTAAAGATTGTACTATACCTGTAACTTCACTATTTCCAAGTTTTGTTTTTGTTTGACCTTCAAATTGTGGTTCTTTTACTTTAACTGAAATTACAGCTGTAATACCTTCTCTTATGTCATCACCTTGTAAATTACTATCTTTTTCTTTTAATATATTATGTGATTTTGCATAATCATTAAATACTTTTGTAAGAGATCTTTTAAATCCCTCTAAGTGTGTTCCACCTTCTACAGTATTTATATTATTTACAAATGAATATATATTTTCTGAATATGATGTTGTATATTGAATAGCGATTTCTACTGGAAATTCCCCATCTTTTTCTATATATATAGGATTTGGATGCAATTTTTCTTTATTTTTATTTAAAAATTCTACAAAAGAATTTAAACCACCTTCAAAGCAAAAGTCTGATTCTCTAGGTGTTTCCTCTCTTAAGTCTCTTAAAGTAATATGTAATCCTTTAGTTAGAAAAGCCATTTCTCTAAATCTTTCTTCTAGAACTTCATACTTATACTCTAATGTTTCAAATATTGTTCCATCAGCAAAGAATCTTACTTTTGTTCCTGATCCTTCTGCATCTCCAATTCTTTCTAATTTCTTTACTACTTTTCCTCTTTCAAAAGACATTTGGTATAATCCGCCATCTCTTTTAATTGTAACTTCTGTCCATTCTGATAAGGCATTTACTACTGAAGCACCAACACCATGAAGACCTCCAGATACCTTATATCCACTATCTCCACCAAATTTTCCACCTGCATGTAATTTTGTGTAAACAGTTTCAGCAGCAGATATTTTTGTTTTTGGATGTATATCTACTGGTATTCCTCTACCATCATCTTCTACACATATTACATTTCCTGGTTCAATAGTAACTTTTATATTTTTACAGTATCCAGCTAATGCTTCGTCAACACTGTTGTCAACAATTTCATATACTAGATGATGTAAACCTCTTACAGAAACACTTCCTATATACATTCCTGGTCTTTTTCTAACAGCTTCTAATCCTTCTAGTACTTGAATTTGATCAGCATTATACTCATGATTATATTTTTCCATTTGTCTCCTCCTAGTTTATTATTTTTTTCTTTTTTCCAAGAGAATAAGAAGAAATATTTGATAATATTCCCCTTTCTTTCCCTTCTTTTTTATATAATACTAATGATTTTGGATTTCCATCTGATATATCTTTAAATGCTTTATTTTCAATTAATCTTTCTATTATTGAATTTAGAGCATCTTTTTTATTATTTTCTTCCATATCAAATATTCCAATAATATCATCTAATTTAATTATTATATCTTTACTAATGTTTATATACATTTAATCATCCTTTTATTTAATCATTATATTTTTTTCCTTGATTAATTTTATAAATCTTATTATTATCACTATTTAAACATATTTTATCTGTACATGTAATAAAAACTTGATTATCATTTATAGTGTCAATAAAATTAACTCTTCTTTTTTCATCAAGTTCTGACATGAAATCATCTAGTAATAAAATAGGTTTTTCTCCTATTTCATCATAAATAATTTCAAGTTCACTTAATTTTAGTGATAATACTGATGTTCTTTGCTGTCCTTGAGATCCATAAGATTCAACATCTTTATTATTTATCAATATCTTAAAATCATCTCTATGAACTCCAGTAGAAGTAAATCCTTTTTTTATATCTGTTTTTCTTGAATTTTTTAAATTATTATAGAAATCTTCTTGATTTTCACCATTATTTAAATACAAAATTTCAATATTTTCACCAAGATTTCCACAGTTTGTTATATTGTTGTGGATATCTTTTATCTTTTCTGAAATTTTTTGCATATAATAACTTCTATATTTATAAATCTTTTCAGATAATTCAGCAAGTCTAATATCCCAAATTTCTAACATTTCCTCTGGCTTATTCTCTACTTTAATTTGTTTTAAATAAATATTTCTTTGTTCAACTGTTTTTAGATATGTATTTAATATGTGTAAATAATTTGGTTTTAATTGACTTATCATTATATCTAAGAATTTTCTTCTCTGTGAAGGTCCTTCTTTTATAATATTTATATCATCTGGATTAAATAAAACTATATGTACCTTACCTATTATATCACTTAATTTTTTTTGTTTAATACCATTTAAGAAAAAATTTTTTTTATTATCTATTTCTATTCTAATATTACCTTCTCTGTCAATTCTTTCATATTCAAGTTCTATAATAGCTTTTTCTTTTCCAATTTTAATTAATTCAGAATCTTTTTTTGTTCTAAAAGACCTTCCTATTGAACTTAAATATATAGCTTCTATAATATTTGTCTTTCCTTGTGCGTTATCACCATATATTATATTAAAATTTTTTTCAAATTCAAATTCTTCATCTTCATAATTTCTAAAATTTTGAAGTCTAATTTTTTTTATAAACATTCCTAATCCTTCATTCTTATAGGTAAAATCATATATGTATATTCATCACCTTCTATTGGTCTTATTATACAAGGTGAAATATTTGTACCAAAATCAATATAAACTTCTTCATCATCTATAACTTTAAGTGCATCTAAGAAATATCTAGGATTAAATCCTGCTTCTAGGTTCTTTCCTTCTGTAGTAACATATATTTCTTCTTTTGCATCACCTGTTTGATTTGTACAAGAAATAGTAACTTTTCCTATTTCTATTGATATTTTTACAGGATATTTCTTTTCTTTTTCTATTGATGATGCTGAAATTAATATTATTCTTTCAAAACAATTTTGAATATTGTTTTTATTTACTCTTATTCGTGTTTCCCAATTTTGAGGAACTGCATTACTATAATTTAAAAATTCACCATCTAACAATCTAGTAACTATTTTACAATTTTCCATTTCAAATAATGCTTGATTTTTAGAAACACCTATTTTTATTGAATCAAAAGAATCTAATATTATTTTGTTTATTTCATTTAATGTTTTTCCTGGTATTACTACACTAAAATCATTAGACTTACTATTTAATAAGTTACTTTTTATTGCTAATCTATATCCATCTACTGCTACTACATTTAATTTATTATCTTTTACCTCAAATAAACAACCTGTAAAAATAGGTCTATTTTCTTCATTACTTACTGCAAATATTGTTTTTCTTATCATGTTTTTTAATAAATTTTGTTCAATTTCTATTGAATTATCAACACTTATTCTTGGTAATTCAGGAAATTCATCAGGATTCATTGTAGCTAATTTATATAATGATCCTTCACATTCAATTACTAATAAATTGTTATCATTAACTGTTATTGTAATATCTGTATCTGGAAGTTTTCTTATTATTTCACTAAACATTATAGCATTTACTACAGTGTTTCCTTGTTCTGCAACATCACATTCTATTATATACTCAATTCCAATTTCTAAATCATAAGTAGTTAACTTTACTTCTTTATCATTTGTTTGTATTAATATTCCTTCTAATACTGGCATAGTTGTTTTAGATGCTACTCCATTTATTACGGAGTTAATACCTTTTAGAAGTTTTTCCTTTTCGCATATAATTTTCATTTTAAAAATCCTCTTTTCTTTATTCTTTTATTTATTATATATAATATAAATATATATAGTAGTAGTAATAGTAGGGGCTGTGGATAATGTGGAAAACTATGTGTACTACTTTAGTCCGTATGGTTTGAGCATGTGGATAAGTATGTGTATAATTTGAAAAGTTATCCACATTATTCAACAGCTTTTGTGAATAAGTGAGTTATTAACAGTTTATCAACAGGTTATCAACAGGGGGGTGTTGATATCTCATAGGGCTCTTCCGTAAGAACAGATACGTTTGATTTTTAGAAAAAATGTTCTCAAAACATATTTTCTATAAAAATGTCGATTTTAGTTGAATTATAAATTATTTTTTGTTTGTAATAATTGTCTTCAAACTATCCACAATTAATTTCGTATTTGTGTTTTCTTTTATATCTTTTTCTATTTTCTTGTGAGCATGCATTACTGTTGTATGATCTCTACCCCCGAAATCATTACCTATTCTAGGAAAAGACATCTGTCCAACTGTTCTACATAGATACATTGCAATTTGTCTTGGATATGCTATATCATTTGATTTTTTAGATGATATTATATCTTTTTTATCAATTTTAAAGTAATTTGCAACTACATCTTGTATATAGTCTGCTGATATAACATTTTCTTTTTGAAGAGTTACATCGTTTATTGCCTTTTCTACAGTTTCCATATTTATTGGTAAATGTGTAAGTGATGTATAAGCTAAAATTTTATTTAATACCCCTTCAAGTTCTCTAATATTTGAATCAATCTTTGTAGCTATTACTGATAATATTTCATCATCAATTAAAATACCTTCTAATTGAGTTTTCTTTCTAAGTACTGCTAATCTCATTTCATAATCAGGCATTGATATATCTGCTAATAAACCCCATTCAAAACGAGATTTTAATCTATCTTCTATAAGATCAATATCTCTTGGTGGTCTATCACTTGATAAAATAATTTGTTTACCATTTTGATATAAAGCATTAAATGTATGGAAGAATTCTTCTTGTGCAGTCTTCTTCCCTGCGAAAAATTGAATATCATCAATTAATAAAACATCAATATTTCTATATTTTTTTCTAAATAATTCATTTTTATAATTAGAATCTTTTATAGAATTTACTAATTCGTTAGTAAAAGTTTCTGATGTTACATATAAAATTACTTTAGAGCTATCTCTTTTTAATATTTCATTTCCAATAGCATGCATTAAGTGAGTTTTTCCAAGTCCTACTCCACCATATATAAAAAGTGGATTATAAGATGTAGAAGGCGCTTCTGCTACAGCTAAAGCTGCTGCGTGGGCAAATCTGTTATTATTACCAACTACAAAAGTCTCGAAAGTATATTTTGGATTTAATGCTGTTTTATTGTATTCTGAACTATTTGTAATACTATCAAAGGGATTGCTTTTTAAGACTTCTTGATTATTTGTGTAATCTGAAGTATCTATTATCTCTATTTGCCATGTTCTATTAGTTAAAAAATTAAAAGTATTTACTATTAAATCATAAAATCTTGATTTAATAGCATCAGTTTGCATGGAATTTGTTGTCTTTAGTTCAATTACATTGTCATGTATATTCCCTATTTCAAGCGATTTTATCCATGTTGTATAGGAAATATTGGTCATTTCGTTCTTTAAAAGCTCTTTTGCCTGTTCTAAAAGTTCGTCTTTGTCAACCAATCTAAATCCCCCTTTTTGGTTATACAAAAATAGTGTAAATTTTGTGGATAATTTATGTAAAAGAAATGTTTAAAGTTACTTTTTCCGTAGCATAATATCCCAATTATCCTATTTTTTCATATAATATCAATTTATATTTAATTAGTCAACTAAAAAATTTAAAAGAAAAATAAAATGATAAAAGCTCCGGAAACCCTTGACTTTTTTGAATGTTTTATAGTATAATTCTAATTACTTTTGAGATAAAATAAGTTATTAATAATTATTAAATATATTAGGAGGTGCAAAATGAAAAGAACATATCAACCAAAAAAGAGACAAAATCAAAAAGAACATGGTTTTATGAAAAGAATGAAAACAGCAGCAGGAAGAAAAGTACTAAAAGCTAGAAGAGCTAAAGGAAGAAAAGTTATAAGTGCGTAGAATATAGGGCGTAGTAGCCCTTTTTTGCGATACAAGAGTGATTAATTATGAAAAAAACTGAAATAATAAAAAAGAATTATGAATTTAAATATTTTTTTAAAAAAGGTGATTATTTTTCAGGAAAATATTTAGAAATATTTGTACATACAAATAAATTAGAAAAAAATAGACTAGGAATAGTAATTAGTAAAAAAGTGGGGAATAGTGTAGTAAGGCACAGAATAAGAAGACTCATTTTAGAAAGCTATTCTGCTGTAGAAAAAGATTTGTCAAATATAAATATTCTAATTTGTTGGAAAAAGAAAGTAAAGTTTGATAAAAACCTTTCTTTTTTTGATGTAAAATATGATTTGGAAAATATTTTAAGAAAGGTTAATATAGTAAAAAATGAAGAAAATACTATTATTTCTGATTAAAATATATAAAAATACTTTATCTAAAGTTTTTTACTATATGGGAATAAGATGCAAATATTATCCAACATGTTCTGATTATATGGCTCAGGCTATTGAAAAATATGGATGTTTTAAAGGATGTTTATTAGGAATAAAAAGATTTTTAAAGTGTAATCCTTTTTCAAAAGGAGGATATGACCCTTTAAAGTAAATTGGAGGATCTATGGATTGGTTATGTAATATATTTGGATATTTATTAAACTATATCTATACTTTTGTTAAAAACTATGGTTTAGCACTTATAATATTTTCATTAATTACTAAAATTATCATGATTCCTTTATCTATAAAACAACATAAAACATTAAAAAAATCAGGTAAAATTCAAAAAGAATTAAGAGAAATACAAGATAAATACTCAAACGATCAAGAAAGACTTGCTCAAGAAACAATGAGTTTATATAAAAGAGAAAATATGAGTCCATTTAGTGGATGTTTAAGTTCTATTTTACAAATTGTTTTATTACTAGCAATGTTTTTCCTAGTAAGAGATCCACTAACATATATGTTAAAAGTACCACAAGAAAAGATTTCTGAATATGAAAACATGATTAATACAAAATCTGCTTATTCAGAAATAGAAGTTATAAAAGAAGCTAAAACTAATGAAAACATAGATGTTGATTTAAATATGGACTTCTTAGGAATTGATTTGAGTAATGTTTTAATATCTGATTTTAACAACTGGACAACATATATAATTCCAATTTTATATGTAAGTTCATCAATTCTTTCTATTAAACTTAATTCAATGACAACACAGGGAAAGAAAGACAAGAAAGAAAATAAGAATGAAAAAGATAAAGATAAAGATGATGAGGAAAATCCAATGGAACAGATGAATAAGAGCATGAGACTAATGATGCCTATTATGTCTGTTATGATTGCAGTTGCTGTTCCACTAGGACTTGCATTATATTGGTTAACAAATAATATATTAATGATAATTGAAAAATTAGTTCTTAACAAAGTATATAAAGACGAAGAGGAGGCTTAGTAAAATGGCTTATATATACGAAGGTAAAACAACTACTGAGGCTATAGAAAAAGGTTTAAAAGAGTTAAAAGTTTCTAAAAGTCAAGTTGAAGTAAAAGTATTAGAGTCAGAAGATAAAAGAAGTTTTTTTAGTATTTTAACTCCTAGAGTAGTAAAAGTTGAATTAATATTAAAAGATAAAGAAAAAGTTGAAAAAGAAAGTGTTACTAAAAAGTCTATAAAAAAGGAACCATCAGAAAAAAGTATTGAGACTGCTATGACTGCTGTTGAAGACTTTTTAAAGAAATTTGTTTCTAAATTACCTGGAACTGAATTTACATACAATGTTAGATTAGATGATAATAAAAATATTCTAGTAGACATGGATAGTTCAGATAGAGGATATCTAATAGGGTATAGAGGAGAGGTTTTAAATTCACTTCAACAATTATTAAATAACATAGCAAATAAAGATACAGATGAGAAAACTAGAGTTTTACTTAATATAGGTGGATATAAAGAAAAAAGAGAAAAAGATTTGCAAGACCTTGCTGATAAAATTGCAGGAACAGTTATAAAAACTAAAAAATCTATTACTTTGGAACCAATGACATCATATGAAAGAAAAATTATACACACTAAATTACAGGAAAATCCTAAAGTTTTCACACATAGTATAGGAGAGGAACCAAATAGAAGATTAGTAGTATCATTAAAGAAATAAATTAGAAGGTTGCAGTTTTGCAACCTTTTTATATTGATTTAGAAAGGGGATAAAGTCATGTCAACTATAGTTGCTATTTCTACTGCACCTGGTATTGGTGGAATAGGAATTATTAGAATGAGTGGAGAAAAATCTTTTGAAATATTAAATAAAATTTTTGTAACAAATGATAAACCAATTGCCGGGTATACTATGAAATATGGGAAAATTGTAGATGAGAAAAATGTAATAATTGATGAAGTATTAGTTTCATACTTTGTTGCTCCTAATAGTTATACAAGAGAAAATGTTTGTGAAATAAATTCACATGGTGGCATGGTTGTTATGAAAAAAATATTAGAACTTTGTTTAAAAAATGGTGCAATACTTGCAGAGCCAGGAGAATTTACAAAGAGAGCTTTTTTAAACGGGAGAATAGATTTAAGCCAAGCAGAAGCTGTTATAGATATAATAAACAGTAAAACAGATAAAGAAGCAAAAGCATCAATAAATCAATTAGAAGGAAATTTATCATTAGAAATAAAGAACATTAGAAAAGATTTAATATCTATGATGGCTGATATTGAAGCTTCTATAGATTATCCAGAATATGATGTAGAAGAAGTTACTACTAACAAAGTAAAAGAAGTTTTAATTAAAGAAAAAGACAGATTAATTAAATTAGAAAAATCATTTGACAACGGTAAAATATTAAAAGATGGAATTAATACTGCTATAATAGGAAGACCTAATGCTGGAAAATCATCACTTTTAAACATTATGCTTAATGAAGAAAGAGCTATTGTTACATCAGTTGAAGGTACTACAAGAGATACTATTGAAGAATATATATCAATTAATGGAATACCTTTAAAGATAATTGACACTGCTGGAATTAGAGAAGCAAATGATGAAGTAGAGAAGATAGGTGTTGAAAAAGCTAAAAAAATTGCTAAAGAAAGTGACCTTATTATAGGAATTTTTGATATTTCTAGAAAAATGAATAAAGAAGATTATGAAATATTAGACATTTTAAAAAATAAAAATTCTATTATTGTTTTAAATAAAATTGATTTAGACGAAAACAATGTTGATATGGAAAAAGTTAAAGAAATAAATAAACCTATAGTTCAAATTTCTACTAAAACTAGAGAGGGAATAGAGAACTTATACAAGGAAATAGAAAATATAATTGAAACAAAAGAAATATCATCTGATAACGAAATAATAGTAACAAATACAAGACATAAAAGCTTAATAATTAAAGCTATGGATTCAGTTGATAAATCTTTAGAAACTATTGAAAATAAAATGCCTATAGATATTATAGTTGTGTATGTTAAAGATATTTTAGAGAATTTAGGAGAGATAACAGGAGAGACTGTAACTGAAGATATAATTAAAGAAATTTTTTCTAAGTTCTGTTTGGGCAAATAAGACGATTTACTATCTTAGACATAAAATTATATTAAAAAACTATTAAAATCGATTTAAAACGAAAATAAGAAGAAAGAGGATGAAATTTAAATGAAGTATAATGCAGGAAAATATGATATAGCAGTTATAGGTGCAGGACATGCTGGTTGTGAAGCAGCTTTAGCAGCTGCAAGACTAGGAATGAAGACATTATTGTTTTCAATTAGTTTAGAATGTGTTGCAAATATGCCATGTAATCCTAATATTGGTGGAACATCAAAAGGACATCTAGTAAGAGAAATAGATGCATTAGGCGGAGAAATGGGAAAAAATATTGATAAATCAATGATTCAAGTTAGAATGTTAAATACTTCTAAAGGACCAGCTGTACATTCTTTAAGAGCTCAAGCTGATAGAAAAAAGTATCAAAGAGAGATGAAACATACTTTAGAGAATCAGGAAAATTTATTTTTAAAGCAAGCAGAAATAGTTGACATAAAACAAGAAAACGGAAAGATAAAGTCAGTTGAAACAAATATTGGAGCTATATATGATGTAGATAGTGTAATCCTTGCAACAGGGACTTATTTAAAAGGAAAAATATTTATTGGAGAAAGTTCTTTTGAAAGTGGACCAGATGGAGTTTTCCCAGCAAATAAATTATCAGAATCTTTAAAAAAGATGGGAATAAATATCGTAAGATTTAAAACTGGAACACCTGCTAGAGTAAATAGAAGAAGTATAGACTTTTCAAAAATGGAAATACAAAATGGAGATGAAGATATAGTACCGTTTTCTTTTGTAGATAAAATTGATAAGTTTGACCAAGTACCTTGTTATTTAACATATACTAACGAAGAGACTCACAAAATAATAAGAGAGAACTTACATAGATCTCCATTATATGGTGGAGTTATAGAAGGTACTGGACCTAGATATTGTCCATCAATCGAAGATAAAGTAGTGAGGTTTGCAGATAAAGAAAGACATCAAATTTTTATTGAACCAATGGGACTTGATACAGAAGAAATGTATGTACAAGGGATGAGTTCATCACTTCCAGAAGATGTTCAAATAGCAATGTACAGAACAATTCCTGGATTAGAACATGTTGAATTTACAAGACCGGCATATGCTATTGAATATGATTGTATTGAGCCTTCACAACTTAAGAGTTCTCTAGAACTTAAAGCTATAGATGGAATGTTCTTTGCAGGACAAATTAATGGAACATCTGGATATGAAGAAGCTGCTGCACAAGGTATTATTGCAGGTATAAATGCTGCATTAAAGCTAAAAGGAAAGGATCCTGTAATACTTGATAGATCAGATGCTTATATTGGTGTTTTAATAGATGATATAGTAACAAAGAGTACAAATGAACCATACAGGATGATGACTTCTAGAGCAGAATATAGGCTTTTATTAAGACAAGATAATGCTGATTTAAGACTTACTGAGATAGGACATGATATAGGCTTAATTTCTGATGAGAGATATAAAAAGTTTACCGAAAAAAGAGACGCTATAATGAAAGAAATTGATAGATTAAAAAATACTATTATAAAGCCAACAGAAAAAGTAAACGAGTTTTTAAGCAAAAACAATAGCTCTCAAATCACTGCAGGAGTAAGACTTTCAGAACTTTTAAAAAGGACAGAATTAAATTATAAATTACTAGCAGAAATAGATGAAACAAGAGAAGAATTACCTAAAGATATTAAAGAAGAAGTAGAAATCATGGTTAAGTATGAAGGTTACATAAAAATGCAAGAAGAACAAGTTATTGGATTTAAGAAATTAGAAAAGAAACTACTTCCAGAAGATATTAATTATGATGATATTAAAGGTATTAGAATAGAAGCAAGACAAAAACTAAATAAATTTAAACCACATTCAATAGGTCAAGCATCTAGAATATCAGGGGTTTCACCAGCTGATATATCAGTACTTTTAGTATATTTAGAACAATTAAAGAATAGAGGATAATATGGAATATAATGAATTTAAAAATATAGTTTTAGAAGATTTAAAATATATTAATAAAGAAATAAAGGAAGAAAGCATTAATAAATTATATCTTTTCATGAATAATCTTATAGAGTGGAATAAAAATATAAATCTAACAGCTATAAAAGATGAAAGAGAAATTATATTAAAACATTTTATAGATTCTATTTATATATCAGATTTAATTAAAGGAAAAGTTCTTGATATTGGCTCAGGAGCAGGATTTCCCGGATTACCACTTAAAATAATTGATGAAAATTTAGAGCTTGTTTCTATAGATTCTGTAAATAAAAAGATTAATTTTCAGTTAGATACAATTAAAAAATTAGAATTAAAAAACATAGAAGCTTTACATATTAGAGCAGAAGAGTTAGCTCATGATAATAAATATAGAGAAAAATTTGATTTTGTTGTTTCTAGAGCAGTTGCAAATTTATCAACTTTATCTGAATATATGATTCCTTTTGTTAAAGTTGGAGGTAAATGTATTTGCTTGAAAGGACCAAACTGCGAAGAAGAAATAAATGATGCAAAAAATGCTATAAGACTACTTGGAGGCAGAATAGATAGCGTTAAAGAATATAAAATATCTGAAGAAATTGATAGGACAATAGTTATTATTTCTAAAGAAAAGAATACAAATATTTTATATCCAAGGGGTCAAGGTAAGCCTTCAAAAAATCCTTTAAAATAATTTTATAAATAATAAAAATATAAAAAAAGCAGAGAAAAAATTAAAAAATTTCTCTGCTTTTTTCCGTGAAACATTTGGGCGAACATCCGTAACATTGTTTTTTATACACCTCTTTAATATTAGTAAATAAAAAAGATAAAAAATCGAATGTTTCACGATTAACTCTGTAATTTTAGTAGAAAAATATTTTAAAATTGCTTTTAGATTTTTGAAAATCCATTGACATTATTATTGTATTTTTATATTATTATGTAGTAATGAATGGAGGGATTAACTTGGGTAAAATTATTGCAGTGGCTAATCAAAAAGGTGGAGTCGGAAAGACTACAACCACAGTCAATTTAAGCGCTATACTTGCTAAAAAAGGCAAGAAAGTAATTTTAATTGATGCTGATCCGCAAGGTAATGCTACAAGCGGACTTGGAGTAGAAAAAGACAATGTAAAATCATTGTATGATGTTCTTGTAAATGAAGAACCAATTGAAAATATTTTAGAGGAAACTTCAATAAAAAATTTAAAAGTTTGTCCTTCAAATATTAATTTAGCAGGAGCTGAAGTAGAGCTTGTTTCTTTAATGTCTAGAGAATACAGGCTTAAAGAGCAATTAGACACAGTTAAAGATAAATACGATTTTATATTAATTGATTGCCCGCCATCACTTGGACTTATAACTTTAAATGCTTTTACTGCAGCAGATTCAGTACTTATTCCAGTACAATGCGAATATTATGCGTTAGAAGGACTAGGTCAATTAATAAACACTATAAATTTAGTAAAAAAACATTTAAATAAGTCACTTGTTATAGAAGGCGCAATCCTTACAATGTACGATATTAGAACGAATTTATCAAATCAAGTTGTTAAAGAAGTTAAAAAATATTTTGAAGACAAAGTATTTAAAACAGTAATACCTAGAAATGTTAAATTAAGTGAAGCACCTAGTTATGGTATGTCTATAGTAGAATATGATGGTAGATCAAAAGGTGCAAAGAGCTACGATAAGCTAGCTAAAGAGTTTTTGAAAAATCAAGAAAAACAAAATTAGACTTTTGAAAGGGGATATAAAATGGCAAAGAAAACAGGTTTAGGAAAAGGACTAGATGCGCTATTTTCTAGTACTTTTGAAGAGGAAGTTGAAGTCGATGGAGAAAAAGTGCAAAATTTAAAATTATCAGAGATAGAACCTAATAGAGATCAACCTAGAAGAATGTTTGATGAAGAATCTTTAGGAGAGCTTGCAGATTCTATAAAAAGATATGGTGTTATACAACCAATAATAGTTACTAAAAGAGATGATTATTATCAAATAGTTGCAGGAGAAAGAAGATGGAGAGCCTCTAAAAAGGCTGGTTTAGACGTTATTCCAGCAATCGTAAGAGACAATGATAATCAAAGAAATCAAGAAATTGCTTTAATTGAAAATATACAAAGAGAAGATTTAAATCCTATAGAAAAAGCTAGAGGAATAAAAGTTTTAATGGATCAATACAATATGAATCAACAGCAAGTTGCTGAAATAATAGGAAAAAGCAGAAGTTCTGTTGCAAACACATTAAGAATATTAAATTTAGACGAAAGAGTAATAAATTTAGCATTAGAGGGCAAGCTAACAGAAGGACATTGTAGATCATTATTAAGCTTTGAGGACCCAGACAAGCAATATGATATGGCTATGTACATGATTACTTCAGGAGATAGTGTTAGAGAAGCAGAAAAGAAGACAAAATCAAGAAAAAATATGCCTAAAAAGAATGCAAAATATGAGCCTATATATAGAGATATTGAAAATACATTTCAAGATTTTTTCGGAACTAAAGTTAAACTAAATGCTGGTCAAAGAAAAGGAAAGATAATCATAGAATACGGCTCAAACGATGATTTAGAGCGTATTTTAGGCTTATTAAAATAGGAGACAGAAATGGATAATTTAGAAATAGCATTACTTGTACTTAACATAATATTGATAATTTTAGTTATTTTTACAAATATAAAGTTTGTACTTTTTAAAAAGCAAAGTAGAGACTTTATGAAGAAATTAGGTGATGGTACAAATATAGAAGAAATGTTAAAAAAATACATCAAAGCAACGGATTATGTAAATCAAGAAAATGCTTTAATAAAATCAAATATCAAGAACATTGAAAAGGAAATGAAAAGCAATTTACAAAACGTAGGAATTGTTAGATATAATGCTTTTGATGATGTAGGAAGTAATTTAAGTTTTGCTGTTGCAATACTAGATGATTATAATAATGGTATAGTATTAAATGGAATTTATGCTCGTGAAACAAGTTCTGTATATGCAAAACCAGTTGTAAACGGCGATTCAGAGTATCCATTATCTAATGAAGAAAAAGAAGCTATAAAAAAAGCAAAACATATTAAAAAAAATAAATAAACTCTATTGACATTTAATAGTACACATGGTAAACTATTAAATGTCACATGGAGAGGTGGTCGAGTTGGTTTATGGCACCAGTCTTGAAAATTGGCGTAGGTTTGTAGCCTACCGTGGGTTCGAATCCCACCCTCTCCGCCAAGAGCTAGATATTTTTTATCTAGCTTTATATATATATGGAGAATTACCCAAGTGGTTGAAGGGGACAGTTTGCTAAACTGTTAGGGTTCGTTTAGGGCCGCGAGGGTTCAAATCCCTCATTCTCCGCCAGAATAGATACTATAAATAAAATATATTTATAGTATCTATTTTTTTATTTTGTGATGAATAT
>CALWZY010000039.1 GCA_944386155.1 uncultured Clostridia bacterium
AAATATAATTATATTTAGATACATTTATTTATTACAGTTATATATTATTATTTTTTTAAGTATTTTAAATTATTAATATTATTTTTTATCTTTTTTTGTTTTTTTATTTAATTCTTCTAATTTATTTAGATTTTTTTTATTCTCTTCTTTTAGTATTTCTTTTATTGCTTCTTTTCTAGTAGATCTTTTAACTTCTAAATTCTTTTTAACTTTAAATGTTAGATTATCTTTTTTGAAATCTACACATATAGTGTCTCCAGCAGAAACTTCAGATCTTAAAATCATATCTGAAATCTCATCTTCAACATAACGTTGAATTGCTCTTCTTAATGGTCTTGCACCATATTTTAAATCAGTACCTTTATCAAGAATAAATAATTTAGCAGCTTTTGAAATTTGGAATTTAATTTCTTTATTATCAAGAGCTTCTTCTGTATTTTTTAATAGTAAGTCGACAATTTGTAGTAAATCATCTTTAGTTAAGCTATCAAATGTTACTATTTCATCAACTCTATTTAAAAATTCAGGTCTAAATAATTCTTTTAAAGCATCATTGATTTTATTTTTACTTACAGTATCTTTTGCAAATCCTATTGAATTTGTATTCAAATTAGAACCAGCATTAGAAGTCATAATAATTATAGTATTTTCAAAGTTTGTTGTATTTCCTTGAGAATCTGTTAATTTACCATCATCTAATACTTGTAATAATATATTAAATACATCTGGATGAGCTTTTTCAATTTCATCTAATAAAATAATTGAATATGGTTTTCTTTTAACTTTTTCAGTTAATTGCCCTGCATCATCATATCCAACATATCCTGGAGGAGAGCCAATTAATTTAGAAGTAGAGTGGCTTTCCATATATTCAGACATATCTATTCTAATTATTGAATCTTCATCACCAAACATTTCGTATGCTAAAGCTTTGGCAAGTTCTGTTTTACCAACACCAGTAGGACCAACAAATATAAATGATGGTGGACGTTTTGTGCTTTGAAGTCCTGCACGATTTCTTCTAATTGCTTTTGCAACAGCAGAAACAGCTTCGTTTTGGCCAATTATTCTTTTATGTAGATTTGTTTCTAGATTTAGTAATTTTTGTGTTTCAGCTTCTGTTATTTTTGTAACAGGAATTTTAGTCCAACTTTCGATAACTTCTGCTATATCTTGAACAGTAAGTTCTGTTAATTTTAAATTTTCTGTAAGTTCATTTAATCTATCATTTAAATTACATTCTTTAGTTTTAAGATCAGCAGCTTTTTGATAATCTTCAATAGAATCTGAAGAAACAGCTTCTTCTTTTTCTTCTGCTATCTTTGCAAGTTTATTTTTAATAATTTGTATTTCATATAATTCTTTATTGTTTAAATTAATTCTTGAGCAAGCCTCATCAATTAAATCTATTGCTTTATCTGGTAAAAATCTATCATGAATATATTTTTCAGACATTTTTACAGTTTTTTCAATAACATCATTAGAAATTAAAACTTTATGAAAATCTTCATAATATTTTTTTATTCCTTTTATTATTTCTATAGTTTCATTAATGTCTGGTTCTTCAACTAATACTGGTTGGAATCTTCTTTCTAATGCAGAATCTTTTTCAATATATTTTCTATATTCTTTTAAAGTAGTTGTTCCAATTATTTGAACTTCACCATTAGATAGGGAAGGTTTTAAAATATTTGCAGCATTCATAGAATGTTCTGCATCTCCAGCACCTATAATGTTATGAATTTCATCTATTACTAGAATAATATTTCCATAAGTTTTACATTCATCTATTAAAGATTTCATTCTAGCTTCAAATTGTCCTCTAAATTGTGTACCTGCAATAATGCTTGTCATATCTAAAAGATATACTTCTTTATTAAGTAATTTAGCAGGAACATTTCCTTCTGCAATTCTAATTGCTAAGCCTTGTGCTATTGCAGTTTTACCAACACCAGGTTCACCAATTAAGCAAGGATTGTTTTTAGAACGTCTATTTAATATTTGAGTAATTCTTTCTATTTCTTTATTTCTACCAATGACTTTATCTAATTTTCCTTGAGAAGCTTTTTCTGTTAAGTTAGTGCCAAAAGAATCTAAGAATTTTTTCTTTTTATCTTTAGGTCTTTTTTCTGTTTTTACTTTTTTTCTTTCTCTAGATGAATCTGAAGCAGATTCAGTAGAACTAGATTCTTGATCATTTTTAGAAGAATTATTAAATCCAAAAATAGAATTTAAAAACGGACCAATAGAAGGATCTTTTTTATCAAAATTTTCTAAATCTTCTTCAGATAAATTTTCTGATATATCATTAAATATATTTTCTAATTGTTCTGACATATCGTTCAATTCTTCGTCTGAAAGATGAGCTTGTTTAGCAAGAACTTCTAAAGGGTTAATTCCTTTTTCTTTTGCACAATTATAGCAAAGACCTTCGACTTTACTTTTATTGTTTTCTATTTTATTAATAAAAATAACTGCTGTGTTTTTATTACATACTGAACATAACATATATTTTTTTTACACTCCTTAATTAAAACTTGCGAAAAACCTTTTTTTCGTACATAATATAATACATCAAAAGTCGTTATTAGTCAATAACAAAAACTTCTAAAGTGTGCAATTTTTAAATGAAAAATAAGGATAAAATAAGGTTTGAAATTCTTATTGAACAATGATATAATATTCTAAAGTTTTTATGAGTACAAATGAGAAGAAAGGACTATAAATATGGATACAAATATTAATAATCCGAAGAATGAATCAGATAAAGTCTTAGGACTTAATAGGACTTTATTTTTAGTAATAGTTGCACTTTTATGTGTGCTTTCAATATGTGTTGGGATTTACGCTCAATATTTTTATAAATATTCAGAATCAGATCCATTTATGATGGGTGCTGTGGCAAATGCAAAAGCAGAAGAGGAAAAAGAAAGGCTTGAAAGTAATTTTGATAATTTATTTACTAATCAATTAATTGGAAATACTAATGTAGGAGTTACTAAAATAGATGAAAGCCAAGCTCTTGTATATACGAGTGAAAATGTAGTTGAAAATTCAGAAGGGTTATATAACATAAATGCCCAAATTCCTGTGATAAATGTTAATAATGATACAGCAAAGTCTATGAATGATGATATAGCAAAAACATTTAGTGATGAAATCGCAAAAATTAAGGGAAGTACTGAGCTATATACTGTATATACAGTAGATTATATTTCATATGTAAAAGAAGATTTATTGTCCCTTGCAATTAAAGCTACTCATTACAAACAAGGAGATAATGCGAATCAAACAATTATATTGAAAACATATAATTATAATTTAAAAAATAATTGTAGTGTATCACTTTCAGATGTTATGGAAGTAAAGAAATTAACACCTGAAAATGTTCAAAAAGATATTAATAATAGATTAAAAGCTTTAAATGAAAAAGAAGCTGAAACAGGATATGCATCTGTTGTAAGAGACTTAAATAGTGATATGTACAAAATCGAAAATACAGATACTTTTTTAGTTTCAAATGAAAATGATATATATATAATTTATAATTATGATACAAAAAAAGATGTATTAGTTTACTAGACAAGGAGGAAAAAGAGTGAATACTAAGACATTTTCCAAAATATTAGTAATAGTTTTAATATTATTACAAATATTTATTGGTCAAGCATATGCAGCAAATGATAAAAAAGAAAATGCAGAAAAAGAGAAAACAACTAAAAGCCAGGAAAAAGAAGAAACAAAAGAAGAAAAATCAAATGATAAAACAGAAGAAAATGAAGAATCTATTTTTTCTATAGATAAGAATGATAATGAAATTAGTGTTAGGGCAAAAGTTATTGAAGCAGGGGATGTTTACGAAAAAGAAGTAAATGGGATAAAAGGAAAATATCAAGATTTAACAGTAAGACTATTAGATGGAAATAGAAAAGAAGAAAAAGTAGAAGTAACAAATGAAATTAGTTATGACATAGTAAATAAAAAAGATGAAAAGAAATTAAATGAAGGCGATATTGTATATGTAAGATATACAGAAAAAGAAGGAGAAATATCTAATATCCAAGTAGGAGATTATGTAAGACAATATTATCTTTTAGGACTTTTAGCAATATTTTTAATTAGTATTATAGCTATATGTAGAAAAAAATCTATAAAACCAATTTTATGTTTAGCTATAATTTTTGCATTAATTTATTTAATATATGCTATATATGTTTCAAAGGGATATAATGCAATATTAATTTCACTTATTGCTGCTATAGCAATAATGGCATTAATATTTATCATTAATATTGGTTTAAATAAAATGGCTTTATCTGGAATGATAGGAACAGGTAGTGGAATAGTAATTGCTACAGCATTTATGTTATTAGTATATTATTTTTCAAGATTAGAAGGAGATCTTATAATGTACTTTATGTCACTATTTAAGATGGACGAAGGAATTAACATGATGAGCTTATATGTATCTGGAACTTTAATTGCAGCTCTTGGTGGATGTATAAGTATAGCATTAAAAATAACTAGTAAGCTTGGAGAAATAAAAATACAAAATCCAACTATGGGACTAAAAGACTTATTTAAAAATGGAATGGAAATAGGAAGAGATGAAATAGGAAATATATTATATACTTTAGGTTTTGTTTATTTAGGAACACTTGCGACATCAATAATTTATTCAATGAAGTCATCTACTAGATTTATAGATTTAGTTAATTCAGGAGTAGTTAGTCCAGTAATTATGAGTTTATTATCATGTTTTATTGGAATAATAGTAGTAATTCCAATAACTTCTTTAATGTTTGCTTTCTTCTATAAAGATAAAGCAATTTACAAAGTAAAATCAGATAACATTGTTGAAGGAAAAAGAACATTAAAAATATAAAAATAACAATATAAAAAATAGAAAATAATAACATAAAAATATAACAAAATAATAAATTAAAAATAAAAAATAGGATGATATTATATGTATCATCCTATTTTTTTAATAGATATTATTGTTAATTTAAATTATTAATATTTTTTATGGTGTTTCACCTAATGTTAATGTAAGTGTTTGATTTTTACCATTTCTATTAATTGTTATTGAAACAGTATCACCGATTTCACATTCATTTTTTGCTTTTGTAAGTTCTGTCATGCTTTTTACTTCAGTATCATTTAATTTTGTAATAATATCTCCAGTTTTTAATCCAGCAGCTTCAGCAGGACCATCTTTTTCAACACTGTTTACATATACACCTTGAGGTAAATCATAATATTTAGAATATTCTTCAGAAATATCACTACCAGAGATTCCTATATAAGGTCTTTTAACTTTATTATAAGTAATTAATTGATCTATTATATCTAAAGTATCATTTATTGGAATAGCAAATCCCATTCCTTCAACAGCAGTTCCATATAATTTTAATGTGTTTATTCCAATTACTTTACCATCAGCATTTACTAAAGCACCACCACTGTTACCAGCATTAATTGCAGCATCTGTTTGAATTAGATTGTATGTTGTACCTTCTTCATCAGTAATTTCTCTATTTAATGCACTTACAATTCCAGCAGTAACAGAATTGTTCATATCCAATGGGTTACCAACAGCCATTACAAATTCTCCAACTGAAAGTTGTGATGAATCTCCAAGTTCTGCAGCTTGTAAATCTGTAGCATCAATTTTTAATACAGCTAAATCAGTAATATCATCAGTACCAACTATTTGAGCTTCATATGTTTTTTCATCATTATATAAATGTACTGTTATTTTATTTGCAGTAGATACTTGATAATATGAATTAGAAGAATCTTCGCTTACAACATGATTATTAGTTAAAATATAACCATCATTTGTAATTATTACTCCTGATCCTGAAGCTACAGAAGTTGAAGTGTTAGTTCCTCTTCCGTAAAATGAAGGTGAACTTACAGTATATTCAATTTCTATACTTACAACTGAAGGTAACACTTTATTTGCAACAGATATTGCAGTGTTAGAGTAGTCTGATAAATTTACAGTATTTGAAACTTTTCCAGTTTGATAATTAATTACAGCACTTTTATTATCATCAGAAGTAGATTTATTAAATACTTTTTCATTTACAGCTGGAACATATAAACAAATTCCAAGAACTAAAGAAGCACCAACAATACCACTTACAAATGGAACAAAAACGCTTTTAATAAATCCGCTTTTTGGCTTTCCTGAATAATATGAATTTACAGATTTTTTCTTTTTATCAGAAATGTTTACTTTTTGAAAGCCATTATCAGAACTTGAATTTACGAAAACATCATCTTTTACTTCATTGTTATTTGAATCATTATCCATTTTATTTAAATTCCTCCTTATGAGATATTTTTGTATTTCTATACAATATTATAATCTATATTTTAAATAATATCATAAAAAAAGATAAAATTAAATTAAATTAAATAATTTTAATTTAAAAAATAAATTATTTAAATTAGAAAAACATATTTTAAATCGTAAATTAAACTTTTTAACTTTCATTTTACAAATTAATTATAATATTATAAAAATTAAAATAAAATTAAAAATTTAAAAAAATAATTATTTAAACTAAAATTTTATATTTTAAAATTAAAAAGTGATTTTTGTTGAAAAAATCTTAATGTATATATATAATACAATTATAGTGTTAGATAATAAATAAATGATTATAGAAAAGAAAAAATACGGAGGATTATGATGTTGAAAAATGAAAAAGGTGTTACTATGGCAATGCTTATAATTACTGTGCTTGTAATGGTTGTAGTAGCTGGCATAGCGATGACAACAGGAAGTAATTTAAGAAAGAAAACAGAACTTGCAGATAGAGTTTCTCAAATGCAATTAATACAAGCAAAAGCTGAAGAGATATATAATGAACATTTATACAAAGGATCAAAACTACTTGGAGAAGAAGTTACTTTAAATCAAGGTGAAGAAATAAGAAATGAAAAATGGTATAAACTAAGTGGTGAAGATATGAAAAAAATGGGGATTGATTTTAATCCAACTGAAGAATTTTATTATTGCGTAAAATATGATTTAACAGAAGAAAATAGTGAAGAAGGTGTAGATAAAGAAGAAATAGATCCAATAGATGTATATTATTCAGCAGGATATGAAAGTACAAATGGAAATATGTATTATACTTTAGGAAAATTAAAAGATTTGGAGTCATAAAATGAAAGAAAAAGAAGAAGAAAGATTAAAATTATTAAAAGCAGATGAAGAAAAATTACATGAAAAAAATATAGAATATATTGCAGGAATTGATGAAGCAGGTAGAGGTCCATTAGCTGGTCCTGTTGTTGTAGGTGTTGTAATAATGCCAAAAGATTCTATGATAGAAGGAGTAAATGATTCAAAAAAAGTTTCTGAAAAGAAAAGAGAAAAATTATATGATGAAATTACAAGTGAAGCTATAGCATGGGGAGTAGGAATAGTAGATCAAAATGAAATTGATGAAATAAATATATTAAATGCTACTAAAAAAGCAGTTACAATGGCTATATCTTCTCTTAAGGTAAAGCCAGATTTAATATTAGTAGATGCTTTAACTAATATAGATACATGTGGAATACCTTATAAATCAATAATAAAAGGAGATGCTAAAGAATATAGTATTGCTGCAGCATCAATAATTGCAAAAGTTACAAGGGATAGAATTATGAGACAGTGGGATGAAGTGTTTCCAGAGTATGGTTTCAAAGGACATAAAGGATATGGTACAAAAAAGCATATTGAAGCGATAAAAGAATATGGACCTTGCATGTTACATAGAAAAACTTTTATAAAAAATTTTATAGGAAAATAAAATTCTAAAGAAAGGATTTCTAATATGAATATTATTAGTTTACTAACGAAAAAAAGAAAAAAAGGTACTCTTACAAAAGAAGAAATAGAGTATTTTGTTAAAGAATATGGAAAGGGAAATATTGAAGACTATCAAGCAACCGGACTTGTTATGGCGATGTGTATAAATGGACTTACAAAAGAAGAGATAAAAGATTTAACAATTGCAATGGCAGAATCTGGTGACCAAATAGATATGTCAGAAGTTTCTGAGAACTTTGTTGAAAAAAATTCTATTGGTGGTGTAGGTGATAAAGTAAGTTTAATACTTCTTCCAATTTTAGCTTCTTTAGATATACCATCTGGTAAATTAACGTCTAAAGGTATTGGAATTGGAGGTAGTACAGGAGATAAATTATTATCTATTCCCGGATTTAGATCAGATATAACAATAGAAGAATATAAAGATAATTTAAAAGATGAAAAAATTAGTGTTACTACAAACTTATTAGATATAGCTCCAGCAGAAAAAAGATTATATGATTTAAGAAGAAAAATTGATTGTATGGATAATTTAAATTTAGTGGCAGCTAGCTTAATGAGTAGAAAAATTGCTTCAGGAGCAAATAAATTATTGATAAATATTGAATGCGGATATGGTTCATCAATTAAAAATTATAGAGATGGTAGAATTTTAGCTAGACTTTTAATGGATTCAGGAAAGCTTGCAGGAAAAGAAGTAAGATGCGTTATTTCTAAGATGTATGAACCACTTGGAAAAAGCATAGGAAATTCGTTAGAGGTTATAGAAGCTGTAGAGGCTTTAAAAGGAAACTTTGAAAAAGATGTAAAAGAAGTTGTTTATACTGTAGGAATCCAAATGATATTGATGGCTGGAAAAGCGAAAAATGAAAAAGATGCTAGAAAACTAATAGATGATTCTATAAAATCAGGAAAAGCTTTAGAAAAATTTAAACGATTAATAGAGCTACAAAATGGAGATTCATCTTTTATAGATGATTATTCAAAATTAGGAGAAGCTAAATATAAATACGAAGTTAAATCTCCTTGTTCTGGATATGTTCAAATGCTAGATGCTGAAAGAATTGGAAATATTGCTATATATCTTGGAGCAGGAAGAAAAACAACACAAGATGAAATGGATTATACATCAGGAATTGTTATAGAAAAGAAGATGGATGATTATATAAAAAAAGGAGAAACAATAGCATATATCTATACGAATGATGAGTCAAAAATAAATGGAGCTTCAAAAAATATATTAGATGCATATGCGTTAGGTAAGAAGATGTTTAGTAAAGGTAGTGCGATTTTAGCTGTGATGACAAAATAATTTTATATATTGGAGGAAAATAATAGTGAGATACGAAGAAGAAACAGAAGAGCAAAGAAAATATAAAGAGCTAGAGATGAATCTTACAAAAATATTAAATAAAGGTAAAGCTGAAGAAGAAGCTGAAAGATTAAAAAAAGAAGAAGAGGCAGAAAAAGAATTTGATAAAGATGAATTTATTTATCAAATTCAAGGACAGATTAATGTTTTAGAAGAAAGAGAAAGAAAAGCACAAGAAAAATCTAATGTTGGAATACCAGAGGATATTCCAGATATTGATTTTCCAAAAGAACTTGAAAATATGACATTAGAAACTTTATATATAGCTCTTTTATATGGAACACCAAATGCAATTTCTAAATACTATTTTGAAAAAGATACATGCTTTTTTTCTAGTATGATTATTATGAATTTATATAAAAGCGTAATCTTTAAAGAAGGTGAAAAAAGTGCACCACCACATTTAAAAGAAGAATTTAATTTTTCTAAGGCTATTCCAGAGTTATATGATATAAAATATGCAATGGCAAATGCACCTTTAGATCAAAAGTATGATTTTGAATTAATATATAGAGAATTAAAGAAATTATTTATTTTAAAGAAAAATTATATGAAAGCTCCAACAAGAAACATGCAAGAAAAAATCCTTGAAATCAAAAGTTATGATAGATACAAAGATATGACTGCAGAAGAAGTTGAAGCTGCTATAAAACAATTAAATGTAACAAATAGATTAAGTCAAGCTGTATTAAATAAAGATATTGCAAAATTCTGGCTTGATGATAAGAATCAATTAAGGGAAGGTATACCAACACCGTTCCCTATTATGACTAAAGTTTTTAAGGGATTTAGAAAAGGTGAAATTATGGCATATGCTATGCCATCTAATGCTGGTAAAAGTAGATTTGCAGTAAATCTAGCAGCAAACATTGCTTTCTTACACAAGAAAAAAGTTTTAATAGTTTCAAACGAAATGACTGAAGATAAAATGAGACTTTGTTTGCTTACTACCATTATTAATAATCCAGAAATGCAAAAATTTCATAAACAAGTAATGAGGAAAAATGAAGGAGAATTACTTGAATTTAAATTTAGAGCTGACAATCCAAAAGAAGTTTTATTAGATGAACAAGGTTTTATTAAGAAATTAGACAAAGAATCACATACTGATTTTATAAAAAGACTTTCAGAGCAATCTTCTGAATTTAATCAAATTATGGAAGTTACAAATTGGGTTAATGAGCAAATAGATAATTCAGTATATTTTGTTCATTTAACAGAGTATACAAATAATGACCTTCATGAAGTTATATCTAACTACATGTATAAAGATGGTATTGAATATGTATTTTATGATACATTAAAAACAGATGTTAATAATATTGGAAATTATGAAGAACTTAAGAAAACAGCTACTTTACTATCAGAACTTACTCAAAAGTTTAACATATTTATTGGAGCATCACTTCAGTTATTAGAAAATACTACATTACCTATAAACTTAACAATTAATGATTTATCTGTAAGTAAAAATGTAAAAGAAGTATTTGATACACTTTCTTTATTTAAGCAGATTCATAGAAGAAATTATTCAGAGTATGAATATTCAGATTCTGATAGATTTATAGAATGTCATGATTTAGAAGATTCTGATGATCCAGATTTAAGATATTATGTTTGTGTAGTAGATAAAAATAGAGCAGGTGCTAAACCTAAATTGTTATTTAAGCTTAACTTAGCATATAATGAGTGGATTGAGCTTGGATATGTTAGAATGAAAGAAAAATATAAATCAGAAGAAGAATAAAAATATATAATATAAGCATTATAAAAACTTACAGTAATTTCTTTAATGATTACTGAAAAGTAATTTATAATGCTTTTATTTTTTGTGATTTTGTGAATTTATTAACTTATTAATTTATGAATTTATTTTAAATTGCTTCAAATTAAAAATAAAAAATAAAAAATAGAAGTAAAATTTAAAAAATAAAAGTAAAACTAACAAAATAAATAATAAAAGCAAAATTAAGAATCTAAAGAAAACAAAGAAAGTTGAAACCAAAGATTAAAATAGATTGTATTAATAGTAAGGAGGTAAAAAATGACTAGTCAAGATTATATTGTAAATACCATTAATATGTATTCTGATATGGTATATAGAATTGCCCTTACAAGAGTAAAAACAAAAGATATAGCTGAAGATATATATCAAGATGTGTTTTTAAAATTTAGTTCAAAACTTCCAAAATTTAAATCAGAAGAACATAAAAAAGCATGGCTTATAAGAGTAACAATAAATACATCAAATAATTATCTTAAAGCTCCATGGAACAAAAGAAATATTGAATTAGATGAAAATATAAAATACGAAGAAGAGAAAATAGAAAATATGGATAATGTACTAGAAGAGGTAAAAAGATTACCAGAAGATTATCAAACAGTTATATATCTATATTACTACGAAGGATATAAAGTGAATGAAATAGCTAAAATGATTTCAAAAAAAGAAGGAACTGTAAAAACATGGCTTTATAGAGCAAGAGAAATCCTAAAAGAAAAATTGAAAGGAGGATTCGAAGATGAATAATAAAGAAAAGTACATAAAAAAAGTAAATGAAATAAAAGCTCCTGAAGATTTAAAAGAAAAAGTCATAAAAGCCTCTATTGAAAATTACAATAAAAATAATAAATCAAAAATAGTTTTAAAAAGATTAATTTCTTGTGCAGCTTGTTTAGTAGTAATACTTACTGGAGCATTTATAGCAACTAATAAGTTAAAATTAAATAAAACAGAAAATGAAAATCTTAATCAAAATATAGTTAAAAATCATGAAATAATAGCTAAAGCTGACCTTCAAAAAGCTGGTATAGAAAAAATTAAAAATATAGAAGAATTAGAAAAGATAATAAAAGATGCGTCAAGTAATGATAGATATTATAATTCTGCTCTAGAAGGAAGTGTAATTATTAATGATGCTACTACAACTACAGAAAGTACAAAAGAAGAATCAAATAGTTCTACAGATTTTTCTAAGACTAATGTACAACATGAAAATGTAGATGAAGCAGATATTGTAAAAACAGATGGAAAATATATTTATTATCTAATAAATCATTCAAATACAAAAAGTTATGAAAATAAGAATGTGATAAAAATAATAGATGTAGATTCAAGAAAAGTTATTTCTGAAATTAATATTAATGAAGAAGGATATAAATATTTATATGCTAGTGAAATGTATTTATACAACAATAAATTAATTGTAATGGAAACAAGAGTAAACAATAAAGATGAGAAAAAAGAATCTACAACAGAGACAGTAGCTGTGATTTATAATATAGAAAATAAAGATAATATACAAAAAGAAAGAGAAGTTATATCAGTAGGTGATTATACAGATTCAAGAATGATAGAAGATAATTTATATATAATTTCACAAAAATATAATAACATGTATAATTATGTATATAATGATGTAACTGGAAATTATGAAGAACAAGAGGTAGAGATAGAACTTCCAACATATAAAGATACTATATCAGGAGATGACTATAAGACTATAGAATGTACAGATATTTACTATATTAAAGGTTCTGAAGATTCTTCATATACATTAGTTACAGCTGTAAATATTAATAAAAATGAAGAAGCAAATGTGGAAACATTTTTAGGACTTGGGAATGAAATTTATTGTAGTGAAAATAATATATATGTAACAAAAGCAAAATATGATTCACAATATAGTAGAGTATTTGGAACTTATGATTATAATTCAGAGACTGACATATTTAAATTTAAATTACTAGATAATAATATAGAATTTTTAGGAAAAGGAACAGTAAATGGTACAGTATTAAATCAATTTTCAATGGATGAATATAATGGATATTTTAGAATTGCGACTACAGGATATAATGAAAAAAATGATACAGTAAATAATGTATTTATATTAGATGAGAATTTAAAAGAAGTAGGAAGTATTAAAGGTTTAGCAGAAGGAGAGAAAATATATTCAGTTAGATTTATGAATGATATTGGATATGTAGTAACATTTGAACAAGTAGACCCACTATTTGTAATAGATTTGAAAGATCCAGTAAATCCAGAAGTTAAAGGAGAATTAAAAATTCCAGGATATAGTAGCTATCTACATCCTTATGATGATACTCATATAATTGGTATAGGAATGAATACAGAAGTTACTAAATATGGATCAGTAACAACAAAAGGTATCAAGATTAGTATGTTTGATGTAAGTGATTTAAATAATCCAAAAGAATTATTTAATACTATATTAGGGGAAAACTACGGATATTCAGAAGCTTTAAATAATCATAAAGCAGTGCTATGTTCAAAAGAAAAAGAGTTGCTAGCTTTGCCAGCTAATATTTCTGATGAAAGTTATGATGATACATTTAATGGAGCAATTATATTTAAAGTAGATTTAGAAAATAATAAATTTGTAGAAGAGATAAAAGTAAAGAGTGAAAAAATAAAATCAGAAAATTCATCATATAAATATAATGATGAAATAAGAAGAATAATTTATATTGGTGATTATTTATATACACTTGCAGATACAAATGTAAATATTATAGACATAGATACTTACAAAGTAATAGATAAAATTGAATTATAATAATTATAAAAATAATAAAAGAACTAAGGTAAGTTATAACTTATCTTAGTTCTTTTGTATTATAAATATTTAACCAACTTTTTTAGAATTATAATTTAAATTTTCTAATTCTTTACATTTAATTTTATATTCTATTTGTTGAGTTAGAAACTTATAATACATATATCCTTGTTCATATTGTGAAAGTGGGTTAAAAGGGTCTTGCATGTCAAAAGGCCATTCATTATTTCTTTCCATAAAAACCTCCTAAATAAAAAAATACAAATAACAGATATTAATATATATTCAAAAATATTAGATAATATTATGAAAAAAAGAATAATTGTGATACAATGATTAAGAATATTTATTAGGAGGGATAAAATGAAAAGAGAAGAGATTGAGCAAAAGTATAAATGGAGCATAGAAGATATATATCAAAATTCAGAAGAATTTGAAAAAGATTTTAATGAAGTAAAAGATAAAATTAAAGATATAGAAAAATATAAAGATACTTTTTTAAATGATGTTGATTCATTTGTAGACTTTATGAAATTTTCAGAAAGTATTGATAGAAAATTAGAAAAAATGTACACCTATTGTCATCTTTCTGTGGATACAGAACCTACAAATGGTGAAAAACAAAGATTATATTCAAATGTTCAAGGATTAATTGAAGAATATAATAATAAAACTGTATTTGTACGTGTATTGATTTTAAAAAATTCAGATAAGGTATTAGAATTTTTTAATGATGATAAAGCAAAAGAATATGAAAGAATGATTAAACATACTTTAAGAATGAAACCACATATGGCATCTGATGATGTAGAAGAAGTGTTAGCATTAGCCGGAGGAGCTTTAGATTCTTCATATAAAACATATACAAATATTAGACCTAATTTTAAACCAGTAGTTGTAAATGGAAAAGAAGAATTTTTAAATGAAGAAACAGCAAGAGTATTTTATAAAAATGATGATGAAAGTATAAGAAAACAAGCTTATGAAAATATAAGAATAGAATATAAAAATAGAGAAAATGTTTTTGCATGTACATTAGAAGGAAACTTAAAAAAAGATGTTTTTTATTCTAAAGTTAGAAAATTTAAAGATTCTTTAGAAGCTGCAACATTTAGTGATGAAGTAGATGATAAACTATTTTATATGATATTAAATAATGCCAATAAAAAATATCATGAATATTTTGTAGACTTTTTAGAGTTATCTGCAAAATTAATTGGAAAAGAGAAACTTGATTCTTATGATTTAAGATATCCTGCAGTAAAAGAAAAAGAATCTAGAAAATTCACAATAGATGAAGCATGGGATTTGATATTTAAAGTTACTGAAGTATATGGACCAGAGTATAGAGAAATACTAGAAAAAGCAAAAAATGAAAGATGGATTGATTATATGCCTCATGAAGGAAAAAGACATGGTGCATATTCTAGCGGATGTTATGACACAAGACCATATATTTTAATGAGTTTTACAGGAGATTTAGATTCAGTATTTACAATGATACATGAGCTTGGACATTCAGTTCATTCATATTTAGCTCATAATAATCAATCATATGTAGATAGTGATTATAGGATATTTGTTGCAGAAGTAGCTTCAACGACAAATGAGATGCTTCTTATGAAATATTTGATAGATAATTCTAATTCAGATGATGAGAAGAAATATTTATTATACAAGAAATTAGATGAATTTATTGGAACTTGTTATAGACAACCATTTTTTGCAGAGTATGAAGATAAACTTCATAAAATGCTTGAAAATAATGAAGGACTTTCTAGTGAAGTAATTACATCTTTATATGAAAAATTAAGTAATGAATATTATGGCGGAAAAGTAAAACTTCATGAATATGAAAAATATTCTTGTTATGGAGTACCACATTTTTATTATAATTACTATGTATATAAATATACTATAGGAATGTGCTGTGCTACTGTAATTGCAAATAGATTAAGAAACAATGATAAAGAACAACTTGAAAATTATTTTAAATTCTTAAAATTGGGATGTACAAAAAGCCC
>CALWZY010000040.1 GCA_944386155.1 uncultured Clostridia bacterium
AAAGGTTATATAATAATATTATAGAAAGAGGTGGTATTTATGGCACAAACATTAGTAAATTTTAGAATAGACGAACAAACAAAAAAACAAATGGAAGAAATATGTAGTGAATTAGGGATAACAATGTCTACTGCATTTAATATATTTGCTAAAAAAGTAATTCGTGAGAAAAGAATACCTTTTGATGTTTCTATTGATCCATTTTATTCTGAAAGCAATATGAAAGCATTATCTAAATCAATAAAAGAATTAGAAGAAGGCAAAGTAGTTGTAAAATCAATGGAAGAACTAGAGGAGAAGTCAAATGAATAATTTATCTTTTACCAATAGTGCTTGGCAAGAATATTGTTATTGGCAAGTACAAGATAAAAAGACACTTAGAAGAATAAATATATAGAATAGCTAATAACCAAATAGAAATCATACAATGTAAAGGTCATTATGATTAGCAGGATTGGTAATAAGATTTAAAAGATGAAGTAAATGGAAGAAAGTAATATAATAAATTAAATAGTAATATGTACAATAAACGTTTTTTTACACCAGGACTATTACTTATTAACAAGTAATAGTCTTTTTTATTTTTCTATACATCATTTTTAATTTAAAACAATTGACTAAATAAAAATATTTAGATATTATAAATAAAGAGAAAAATGAAAAGGAGGCTATTTATGAGTGAAAAGGAAAATAACCACAAATTTTTAATATCAATCATAGTATTAATATTAGTAGCAATAGCCATTTATTTTATAGTATTAACATATAATGAAAATAAAGTAAGAAATGAAAATAATATAAAGCAAGCAGTTATTATGACTGAAGATGGATATAGAATAATAAATTCAAATTTAAAAGATTATGAAGCAATAAATATAGAAGAAATTAAAAAACAAGATGATAATACATATAGATTAAGAGGAACATTACTTTCAAGATACACTATTACAGAAAATGAATATGATTATTTAAAAAATCAAGAACCACTTGTAGTAGATGATATTAACTATTACTTCACTTGGTCAGATGAGCATAATGAATATATATTTGTTTCAAAAAAGTCTGACAATATTTATTTCTTAGAAAAAGATGAAGAAACAGGAAATTATTTTGTAAATCTTTATGGTGATGATTCATATGTGTATGAGAAAACGGATATTAAAGTAGAAGTAAATGTAAATAGTGATGTAGTATGTTTAATTAATAATGAACAAGAAGTTACAGCAAAAAGATTGTTTGAGGAAGAAGAAGTAACTTATGGAGTATTCAATTTTGAATTTAAAGACGGAAAATGTATAAAGATAAAATGTGATTTAAGGTAAAAATTATAAAAAACGAATCAAAAAGAGTTGACATAAAGACTAAAATAATTTATAATATATTAGTGTGAATAAAAAAGATAACTCGGTAGGTGAGGCAATATAGGGATACGGGTTGCTACCGCAAAATAGTGGAGACACTATGAGAGGGTTAGCAGAACATGTCGAATAAAAATGAAGGCATATTCTAATGCAACTACACAGCCCTTTAATTTGCTAAAGCTTGTACGGTGAAAGCTTTATTAATAATGTTTTTAAGTTATGTTAAAACTTGTCACTTATAACCGAGGTGACAAGTTTTTTATATTATAATAGATAAAGGAGGATAATAAGATGAAAGAAAATGTACTAGAATTGTTAAAAGAAAAGAAAATAATGGAGCTACATCAAGAATTAGATGTAATGAATAGTGCGGATATCCCGTCAATTCTAGAAAAACTTAATGATGAAGATTTAATCGTAGTCTACAGATTATTATCCAAAGATAAGGCAGCTGAGGTATTTGCATATTTAGAGCCTGAAATGCAAGAAAAATTAATTAACGCATTAACAGATACAGAGCTTAAAGAAGTTATAAATGAACTATTTATGGATGATACAGTAGACTTAATTGAAGAAATGCCCGCAAATGTTGTAAAACGTATTTTAAGAAATATGAAATCACAAGACAGAAGAATTATTAATGAATTATTAAATTATCCAGAAGATAGTGCTGGAAGCATTATGACCACAGAGTTTGTTGATTTAAAAGAAAATATGACAGTAACAGAAGCATTTGCAAAAATAAAGAAAATAGGAAATGTTGACAATATTTATACTTGTTATGTATTATCAATGACTAGAAAATTAATAGGTGAAGTACAACTTAGAGATTTAATATTTGCAAAGAGAAATGATTTTATTAAAGATTTGATGAAAACAGAAGTAATAAGTGTTGGAACTGAAGATGATCAAGAAGAAGTTGCTAAAAAGTTTGATAAGTATGATGTAAATATTATGCCAGTTGTAGATAAAGAAAATAGGTTAGTTGGTATTGTTACATTTGATGATGCTATGGAAGTTATGGTTGATGAGACAACAGAAGACTTTCAAAAGATGGCTGCTATTACACCTTCTGAAGATTCTTATTTTAAAACAAGTGTATTTAAACATGCAAAAAATAGATTTATATGGCTTTTAGTTTTAATGATTTCTTCAGCAGTAACAGGAGCTGTTATTACTCATTATGAAAATGCTTTTGCAGCTATTCCTCTTCTTGTAGCATTTATTCCAATGGTAATGGGAACTGGTGGAAACTGTGGATCACAAAGTTCAACATTAATTATTAGAGGATTAGCAAAAGATGAAATTACAACAAAAGATATATTTAGAGCAATATGGAAAGAAATAAGAATTGGAGTTATAGTAGGAATTGGATTATTTATTGCAAACTTTATAAGAATAATGCTTCAATATAATGATATGAAAATAGCAATAACAGTAGGGCTTACTTTAATTGGAACAACAATACTTGCTAAAACATTAGGATGTATTTTACCGATTGCAGCTAAAAAAGTAAATCTAGATCCAGCAATAATGGCAGCTCCACTAATCAGTACAATTGTTGATACTTGTTCTGTAATGTTATTCTTTAATATTGCAATTATTATTTTAGGGTTATAAAATAATATAAACAAAAATACAAAAATAAAATAAAAAATAAATAAAAATAAAAATATAAATATAAATATAAGGAGAAAAAATATGTCTTTATTTAAAGAATTTAAACAATTCGCAATGAGAGGAAATATTGTGGATTTAGCAGTTGGTGTTGTAATAGGTGGTGCTTTTCAATCAATAGTTACATCACTTGTGAATGATATTATAATGCCTTTTACAAGTGTTTTTACAGGGAGAGTTAATTACAAAGACTGGGTAATTGATATTTTTGGAGGAGCAGCAAAAATACAAATTGGATCTTTTATAACAGCGATAATTAATTTCTTAATAGTAGCTTTTACGATCTTTTTAGTGTTAAAGTATATAAATAAATTAAATAAGAAAATAGATGATCTAAATAAAGAAGTTACAGAAACTTTAAATAAAAACCCAATAATGAAATTTACGAAAAAAATAGAAAAGAAAGATGTAGAAGAGAAAAAAGAAGATCCTAAAACAAAAATATGCCCATATTGTTTATCAGAGATACCATACAAAGCAACTAAATGTTGTTATTGTACATCAGATTTGACAGAAGAAAATGAAGATAATAAAGTAACAAATTAAATTATTAAATTATATAATTAATATTAAATCAAAATAAAAGAATATTTTTTATAAAAATACTAATAATATTATTGGTGATAATATGAAAAGATATTCAAGATATAAAAATAATACAGGTGAATTTATTCCAAGCTTTTATAAATGGAAAACACCAGAAGAACAAAAAAGAATTGCAAATAGATTGGCTAATATAACAAAATCAAAAAAAGAAGATTAAAGATATATGCTTTAAATCTTCTTTTTTTAATTAGTAAGTAAAAAAACGTATAACAAAATTTAAAATGTTAAAAATAAAATTATAAAAAGTTTGGAAAGAAGTGAAAGTTTTGGAATATAAGTTTACTGAAAATAGCAAAAATGTTTTAAATGAAGCAAAAATGATAGCTGAAAAATTAAAACATTCTTATATTGGAACAGAACATATTTTATACGGATTAAGTAAAAATATAGATTGTGTTGCAGGAAAAGTTTTAGACAATTTAAATATATCTCCAGAAAGCATAAAAAATAAAATAATAGAATATATAGGTATAGAAGATAATATAGAATATGAATTAATAGGATTTACTCCTAAAACTAAAAGATTATTAGAAAGTGCTTATATTGAGTCTAAAAAATATAATAGAGATTTAATAGAAACAGAAGATATATTAATAGCACTTTTAGATGATCCAAAATTTATGGCGAACAAAATGTTAATAGATTTAGGAATAAATTTAAAAGATGCGTATTTAGAAATTCAAGAAGTTTTAAGTAGTAAAAATAATAATTTTAACAATATAGAAGATTATGAATTAATTTCTGAAATAAAAAAAGAAGATATAGTGACTCTTAAAAAATACAGTATAGATCTAACTAAAAAAGCCAAGGAAGGGAAATTAGATCCAGTAATAGGGAGAGAAAAGGAGACTAGAAGAGTTATAGAAATATTATCTAGAAGAATAAAAAATAATCCTTGCTTAATAGGAGATGCAGGAGTAGGAAAAACTGCTATTATAGAAGGTTTGGCAGAAAAAATAGCAAATAAAGAAGTACCAGATGAATTAAAGTTTAAAAAGATTTTTAGTTTAGATATTTCAATGCTTTTAGCTGGTAGTAAGTATAGAGGCGATTTTGAAGAGAGAATGAAAAAATGCTTAAATGAAGCACAAAAAAACAAGAATATAATTTTATTTATAGATGAAATACATATGATAGTAGGAACAGGAGCTGCAGAAGGAGCAATAGATGCATCAAATATATTAAAACCACTTCTTGCAAGAGGAGATATACAATTAATAGGTGCAACAACTATAAATGAATATAGAAAGTATATCGAAAAAGATAACGCTTTAGAAAGAAGATTTCAGTCAGTAATTGTGGAAGAACCTTCAAAAGAGAATACTATTTTAATATTAAAAGGAATACGAGATAAATATGAAGCTCATCATAATGTTAAAATAAAAGATGAGGCAATTTATTCTGCAGTAGAACTTGCTAAAAGATATATAAATGATAGAAATTTTCCTGATAAAGCAATAGACTTAATAGATGAAGCTTGTTCGAGAGTTAAATTAGATGTTTTTAATATGCCTGAAAATATAAAAGAATTAGAAAATTCATTATCAAAAATAAAACTTGAAAAAGAAGAAAATATAAAGATAGAAAATTTTGAAAGAGCATCAAAATTAAAACAAAAAGAAAATGAGTTAGAAAGAAAAATAAAAGAAGAGAATGAAAAGTGGAAAAATAAATATAATAATAAAGTTATAGAAATTACAGAAAAAGATATTGGAAATGTAGTTTCAGATATTACAGGAATAGAAATTAATAAAATAAATGAAAATGAATTTAATAAATTAAAAAGAATAGAAAGTAACTTAAAAAAAGAAATAATAGGGCAAAATGAAGCAATAGAAAAAGTGATAAATGTTTTAAAAAGAAATACATTGGGAATAACAGAAACATCTAGACCGATAGGATCATTTCTTTTTCTAGGAAGTAGCGGTGTGCGGTAAAACTGAACTTGCTAAAAAACTAAATAAAGAACTATTTGGAGATGAAGATTCTTTAATCAGATTTGATATGTCTGAATATATGGAACCAAATGCTGTATCTAAATTAATAGGAGCCCCTCCACGGATATGTTGGGTATGATGAAGGAGGGAAACTTACAGAAGCGGTTAGGAGAAAAAATTATTCAGTTATTTTATTTGATGAGATAGAAAAAGCAAATATTGATGTACTAGATATATTACTTCAAATATTAGAAGATGGAATATTAACAGATTCTATGAGAGGGAAAAAAGTAAACTTTAAAAATACAATTATAATTATGACTTCAAATATTGGAGCTGATATATTATTAAAAAGTGGAAATGAAATAGGATTTAGAAATAAAGAAAATAAAATCTATAACAAAAATAATGAAAAAGATATGGCTGATAATAATGAAAATAAAAATAATGTAAATGATAGTATAAAAATAGATGTTTTAAAAGAAGTAAATAAGATTCTAAAAAAAGAATTTTTAAATAGAATTGATGAAATTATTGTTTTTAATATATTATCTAAAGATGTTATTAAGAAAATAATCAAAAAATATATTTTTGATTTAGCAACTAGATTTGAAAAAGCTTCTTATAAAATTAATATATGTGAAAGTGTAACAGAATTTGTTTTAAATAATTGTTTAGAAAATCAAAATGGTGCAAGAGATATAAAAAGAAATATTAAAAATTTAATTGAAGATAAAATAACAGAAGAAATTATTACAAATAATTTAGAAAAGGGAAGTTGTTTAAATATATATGTTGATAATGAAAATAATTTAATCATAGATAAGAGTAATTAAAATTAAAAAAGAAAAAAGTAAATACAAAAAATCAAAAACAAATAAATAAAAAATAAAAAATTGTAAAATATTGAAATAAAAAATTGATATAAAAATATTTATGTGCTATAATTTTTTTATAATGTAGTATAAGGGGTATTTTTATGAGTGCAACACTAATGATAATAGTAATGCTTCTTGCTATAATTGTATTATTAATTGCATTTGCTGTAGCTCAAATTAGAATGGCTGGCATGAAAGTTAAAGATTTTTGGTCATTTATTAAAGCAAATGAAATGTTAGATAAATTATATGCATTTTCAAAGAAGTATGAAAAATTAAGTACAACTGAACAATTAATGTTTTTAAGAGAAGCTGAAAGAGTATTTGAAGCTTTTGACAAAGTTCCAAACGCACTTTGGGAAGAAGAATATCAAAAGTATATGGAGGTACTTTCAACATATAAAGATATTAAACTTGTAAGATGGGAATCAAATTAAATTAAAATAAAAAATTAAAATAAAAGTAAAAATAAAATAATGATAAAATATATTAAAAGATTTGGCTAGTTTGTTCAAATCTTTTTATTTTGAAAAAAATTCTATAATAAAAATTTATAATCGGAAATTTAATAAAAACTTATAAATAGTAATTATAAAAAAGTTAAAAAAAGAGTTAATAAAAATATAAAAAAATGTAGCGAAACTATATAATATATGATAAAATGTGAAAAGTATAAAAGTATGGAGGTCATTTGAAAAATGTACAAGAGAGTTTTACTTAAAATTAGTGGTGAAGCACTAGCAGGAGAAAATAAGCATGGAATAGATCCTATTTCCATAGGAAATATATGTGATAGAATAAAAATCTTACATGATAAAGGAATAGAAATAGGAGTAGTAGTAGGTGGAGGAAATTTCTGGAGAGGAAGAGACGACCATGATATGGAAAGAACTACCTCAGATTATATAGGAATGTTATCTACTGTTATGAATTCTTTAGCAGTAAGAGATGCTTTAGAAAAAAGAGGTGTTGAAGCTGTAGTATTAACAGCAATACAGATGAATGTAGTAGCAGAAAGCTACACAAAAAGAAATACTGAAAAATACTTAAAAGAAGGAAAAGTTGTAATATTTTCTGCAGGTACAGGGCATCCATATTTTTCAACAGATACATGTGCAGCTTTAAGAGCTTGTGAGATGAATGCAGAAGTAATATTAGTTGCAAAAACTATAGATGGTGTATATTCTGCAGATCCTAAAATAGATAAAGATGCAGTAAAATATGATACTATAACTTATAGTGAAGTATTAAAGAAAAATTTACAAGCAATGGATTCAGCATCTACTGCAATATGTATGGAAAATAATATACCATTAGTTGTTTTTAGCATATTTGAACCAGATAATATAGTAAAAGCAGCTGAAGGAAAAAACATTGGAACTCTAGTTAAGTAATTAAATTTTATAAAATATATAATAATTATAAAATTATAATAATACAAAAGAAGGGAAATATATTAGAAATAAAGAAAGGAAATTTTAAATATGGAATTTAATGAGATTGAAGAGAGAATGGACAAATCAATAAGTGTTTTTGAAGAAAACTTATCAGAAATTAGAGCGGGAAGAGCAAATCCTGCAATTTTAAATAAAATAACAGTTGATTATTATGGAGTTCCAACTCCAATAAATCAAGTTGCAGGAATATCAGTTCCAGAAGCTAGAATGATTGTAATTCAACCATGGGATGCAAGTGTTTTAAAAGAGATTGAAAGAGCGATCTTAGCATCAGATATAGGAATAAACCCAAATAATGATGGAAAAGTAATAAGACTAGTATTTCCAGAATTAAATGAGGAAAGAAGAAAAGAAATTGTAAAAGATATTAAAAAATTAGCTGAAGAAGCAAAAGTTGCAGTAAGATCAATAAGAAGAGACGGTATTGATGAAGCAAAAGAACTTGAAAAAGAAAGCATGATAACAGAAGATGATTTAAAAAGAGCAGAGGAACAAATTCAAAAAATTACAGATAAAAAAATAGCAGAAATAGATGTTATACTAGAGAAAAAAGAAAAAGAAATAATGTCAATATAATTAATATTATAAGGAGTTTATTATGCAAGCATCAAATTTACCAGTACATATAGCTATTATAATGGATGGAAACAGAAGATGGGCAAGACAAAGAAATTTAGATGTTAAGACAGGGCATAAAGAAGGAGCTAAAACATTAGAAAATATAGTTAGATATGCTAAAAAAGTTGGAATTAAATATATTACAGTATATGCATTTTCAACTGAAAATTGGAAAAGAAGTGAAGAAGAAGTTGGAGCATTAATGCTTCTTTTACAAGCATATCTTGACAGTTATGCAAAAAGAGCAGATACAGAAGGTATAAAAGTTAAAGTTTTAGGAGATATATCTGTTCTTCCAAAAGGAATGCAAAATACAATAGGAAAATTAGAAGAAAGAACAAAAGATAATACAGATATTAATTTTAATATAGCACTTAACTATGGCGGAAGAGATGAAATAGTAAAAGCAGTGAGAAAAATTTCAGAAAAAGTAAAAAATGGTGAACTTAATGTAGAAGATATTAATGAAGAAATTATATCAGATAATTTATATACAAGTGGTATGCCAGATCCAGATGTAGTTGTAAGAACATCTGGTGAAATGAGAACTAGCAATTTTTTACCATGGCAAATAGTGTATTCTGAATTTATCTTTGTTGAAAAAAATTGGCCAGAATTTTCAGAAGAAGATTTAGATAAAGTCATAGAGATTTATCAAAAGAGAAATAGAAAATTTGGAGGGAAATAAAAGGAGTTTGTTATGGGAATAAAAAGAATATTGTCAGGCATTTTTGGTCTGCCAATAATTGCTTTATTATTAGTTTTTGGAAATAAATATATATTAGATGTTTTTTTAGCAGTTATTGCTATTATAAGTATCCATGAATACATGAATGCTATGGAGAAAAAAGATTTAAAACCAGTAAAATGGCTTGGATATATTTTAGCTGCATCAATAGCAGGAATACATCTAATTCCTATAGATATAATAAGTCGATATTTAGGACTTGGAATAATGGCAATAGTAGCAATATTATTTACAATAGTTATCGTAAGAGAAATGAAAACAAATATCTCAGATATTGTAGTTAGTTTATTTGGATATATTTATATCGTTGGGTTTATAGCTTTTTTAGCATTACTTTATGGACTTGAAAATGTAGGTAAATTTTATATTTGGTACATATTCTTAGCAACATGGGGATGCGATGTATTTGCTTTTTGTATAGGAAGCAAATTTGGAAAGCATAAATTTAGTAAAATAAGTCCTAATAAATCAATCGAAGGTTGTGTAGCTGGAACTTTAGGTGGAGTTATATTAGTAGTACTTTATACTTTATTATTAAATAGTGTATTTGACATGAATATTAGTTATTTAGTAATGGGAGTAATAGGATTTGTATTAACTATATTAGGTCAAATTGGAGATTTTTCAGCATCTGCTATAAAAAGATATGCAGGAATAAAAGATTATAGTAATTTAATTCCAGGACATGGTGGAATGATAGATAGAATAGATAGTGTTATTTTTGCAGCACCATTTGCATATTACTTAGTTAGTATATTTATGTTGTAAACAGGAGGAAATATTGATTTCTTTTATAATAAATGCAATTAAAATCATATTTTTATTAGGTTTTTTAATATTAATACATGAGGCAGGACACTTTTTAGTTGCAAAATTTTTTAAAGTTAAAGTTAATGAATTTTCATTAGGCTTTGGAAAAATATTATATTCAAAACAAAGAAAAGAAACTAAATATTGTATAAGAGCTTTTCCACTTGGTGGATTCGTAAGTATGGAAGGCGAAGATGAAAAATCTGATGAAGAAGGTTCTTTTAGTAAGCTTTCAATACCTAAAAGAATATTAATAGTTGCAGCAGGTGCAACTGTAAATATAGTTTTTGGACTTTTAGTATTCTTTATATTAGCTTGTTCTCAAGGAAATTTCTATTCAACAACAGTTGCTGAAGTAGTCGATACTTATGCAGCAGAAAGTGTAGGAATTATTCCAGGTGATAAAATATTAGAGATTAATAATAAAAAAATTAGATTAAATTCTGATATAACAGAAGAAGTAGAAAAAAGCAATGGCTCAAATATTGAAGTAGTAGTTTTACGAGATGGAAAAGAAGTTTCTTATAATTTTAAACCTACAGAGAAAATTACTAAAACAATAGGAATATATCTTGGAAATGAAAATTCAGCAACTTGTAAAATTGAGTCTATTTATGAAAATTCACCAGCAGAGAAATCTGGAGTTAAAGCTGGTGATATAATAACTAAAGTAAATGATACAACAGTAAATGATGATTATAATAAAGCAATAGAATTAATCCAAAATTCTGAAGAAAATGTTAAACTAACAGTAGATAGAAACGGAGAAACTATAGACTTTGACATTGTTCCAATAGAAAATAAAGAATATTATATAGGAGCTATGTTTAGCCTAGCAGATAAAAATTTGAAAAATAATTTATATTATGGATTTTGGACTACTATAGATTTTTCAGGTTCATTATTATATAATGTAAAAGAATTATTTACAGGACATATTTCTACAGATCAACTTATGGGACCTGTGGGAATATCATCAACTGTTGCTTCTACAACAACATTTGCAGAGTTTATATATTTACTTGCTGTTATTTCTTTATCACTTGGTGTTACAAATTTACTTCCGATACCAGCATTAGATGGAGGAAAAATAGTTTTACTTTTAATAGAAGCTATAAGACGTAAACCATTAAGTGAAAAGTTTGAAATAACTATCCAATTAGTAGGATTTTCGCTTTTAATATTATTATCAATATATGTATCATATAATGATATACTTAGATTATTTTAAATAAATACTTAGGATAAGAAAGAAAGAGGGATTATTATGAGATGTAAGATGTGTGGTGCTGAACTAAAAAAAGAAGGCGAATTATGTAATAATTGTATGAATAAGATTTTAAGAGAAGAAGAAAAAAAAGCTGATAATGTAAAAGTTTATGAGTTTAAAAGAAAATTCGTACTTGGATATCAACTTTTGCAACATTTAGAATCATTATTTATAGCAATTATAGTTTGTGTAGTATTAATACTTACTGCGACAGAATTTTTAGTAGAATCAATTATTTTTATTGTTTTAGTAATTTTAGCAGAAACATTTGTTATTTTATATGATAGATATAAAATAAATCATTCAAAATGCACATTTTACATGACAAAATTTGTTTATAAGAAAATAGCATTTTTTTTATTTTAAAATATAGAGATTAGCTACGAAGAAGTTAAAGAATTATCTTATAATCAAACAAGAACTGAGAAGATGTTTGGAATTGGAACTATATATATAAAAACTTCATCTAATAATATTTTAGAAAAGCACATATACATAGATTCAATAAAAAATGTAGATAAAGTATTTAATGATATAAAAATCAAATTAGGAAACGAAGAAGATAATAATTAGCTAAAAAAAGGAGCCATAAATATACAATGCAAAAACAAGTTAAAGAAGTATTTAATGATTATTCAGAAGTAAATAGTATGCAATATGCAGACGTAACAAATATAAATCTATTTAAGAAAAGTAATAAATTAGAGATTGATTTAACTAGTGGAAAGCAAATAAATGTAGAAGAACTAGAAAGTTTTCAAAACTTTCTAGTTAATAAATTTGCAGTAAATAAAGCAATATTAAATATAAAATATGATGAAAATGTAAATTTAGAAAATACAATTACAAATGACTGGGAAAAAATAATAAAATATATGTCAAAGAAAGAGCCTCTTACAAAAGCTATTCTAACTAATAGTAATTTAGTAATAGATGGAGATAACATAGATATCGAACTTAAAGTAAAAGGGGCTGATTTTTTGCGCTCAAAAAGGTTCGATAAAGGATTAGAGCATTTAATAAATAATTTATATAACAAAAAATATAAAGTAAAATATGTTGATAAAGTTACTAAAGAAGATTTAGAAAAATATGAAGAATATTTAAAAAATGAAGAAAAACAAGCTTTTGAAGAGTTAGAAAGACAAGCAAGAGAAGCTAGAGCAGAAGCTATGGCAGAAGACAGAAGAAAAGTAGAGGAAAAAGAAGCTGCTTTAAATGTTAAGACAGGTGAATATGCAAATCCTCCTAGTATGGATGAACTTCAAAAACAAATTAAAGAAGAAAATTCTCCATTAATTTATGGCAGAAATGCAACTTTAAGAAATCCGCTTACGAAAATAATAGATATTTCACCAGACACTACAAAAGTATGCTTAGAAGGTGAAGTAATATCATCAGATTCAAGAGAAATAAAAAATGATAAAGTTATTATTATGTTTAATCTTTATGATGGAACAAGTACAATAACTTGTAAAGCTTTTGTCGAAAAAGCAAAGTTTAAAGACACAATGAAGAAAATCCAATCAGCAAAAGGATTAAAATTAGATGGAAATGCAGCATATGACAATTTTGCAAAAGAAATTACAGTAATGGCAAATACTATAATTGAAACTGCAGGAAATCCTAAGAAAAAGAGAATGGATGAATCAGATGAAAAAAGAGTTGAACTTCATATGCATACTCAAATGAGTCAAATGGATGCAGTAACTTCATGTGCAGATTTATTAAAAAGAGCAGTTAGTTGGGGATGGAAATCTATTGCTATTACTGATCATGGAGTTGTACAAAGTTTTCCAGATGCACATAAGTTTTTAGGAAAATCTAATCCAGATTTAAAAGTATTATATGGAGTAGAAGCATATTTCGTACCAGATAAAGATCCAAGTGTTTTTTATGCTAAAGAACAATCAATAGATTCTGTTTATTGTGTACTTGACTTAGAGACGACAGGAATTTCATTTAGAACAGAGAAGATTACTGAAGTTGGTATTATAAAAATTAAAAATGGTGAAGTAATAGATGAATTTGAATGTTTTGTAAATCCAGAAAAACCAATACCAGAAGAAGTAGTTGAAGTTACACATATAACTGATGATATGGTAAAAGATGCAGAAACGATAGATAAAGTAATTCCTAAAATAATTGATTTTATAGGAGATTCTATTTTAGTTGCACATAATGCAGATTTTGATATTGGATTTCTAAAACATAATTTTGCAGAATATGGATATTCATTAGAAAATACATATATTGATACTTTAAGACTTGCTAAAGTAATATTCCCTGAATTTAAAAAATATAAATTAGGAATAATTGCAAGTAATTTAAATATAGAAGTTGAAGTTGCTCATAGAGCTCTGGATGATGTAAAAACATTAGTCGCTATATTTAATATAATGCTTGAAAAGATAAAAGAAAAAGGCGGAAAGATAATTAATGATATAGATATATTATTTGGAAATGATAAAGACTCATATAAAAAACTTCCATCTTATCATGCAATTATCCTTGCAAAAGATTATGTTGGACTTAAAAATCTATATAAATTAGTATCTTTTTCTCATTTACATTATTTTTATAAAAAACCAAGAATATTAAAAAGTTTGTTTGAGAAATATAGAGAAGGTTTGATTTTGGGAAGTGCTTGTGAAGCAGGAGAGCTATATCAAGCAATAGAAAAAGGAAAATCAGATGAAGAAATAGAAGAAATTGCTAAATATTATGATTATTTAGAGATTCAACCTATAGGAAACAATGATTTCTTAGTAAGAAATGGAACGGTTCCTGATCATGAAGCTTTAAGAGATATAAATAGAAAAATAGTGTCATTGGGTGAGAAATTAAATAAATTAGTAGTTGCAACTTGTGATGTTCACTTTATGGATCCACAAGATGAAATTTATAGAAGAATATTAGAAGCAGGGCAAGGATATGCTGATGCGGATGTTCAAGCACCACTTTATTTAAGAACTACTGAAGAAATGCTTGAAGAATTTTCTTATTTAGGAAAAGAAAAAGCAAAAGAAGTAGTAATAACAAATACTAATAAAATAGCAGATATGTGTGATAATATAAGTCCTATTTCAGGAGAAAAATGTCCACCTCATATTGAAGGTTGTGAACAAACAATTAAAGATATTGCATATAGTAAAGCACACGAATTATATGGAGATCCACTTCCAGAGTTAGTAGAGACTAGATTAAAAAAAGAGTTAGATTCAATTATATCTAATGGATTTTCCGTTATGTATATTATTGCTCAAAAACTAGTATGGAAATCTAATGAGGATGGATATATTGTAGGTTCAAGAGGTTCTGTTGGTTCATCTTTCGTAGCAAATATGACAGGTATTACAGAAGTAAATTCTCTTCCTGCTCATTATAGATGTCCAAATTGCAAATATTCTGATTTTACAGATTATGGAGTAAAAAATGGATTTGACCTTCCTGATAAAAAATGTCCAAAATGTGGAGCTGATCTTGCTAAAGATGGTATGGATATACCTTTTGAGACTTTCCTTGGATTTAATGGAGACAAAGAGCCTGATATAGACTTAAACTTCTCAGGAGAATATCAAGCAAAAGCTCACAAATATACAGAAGTTATATTTGGAAAAGGAACTACTTTTAAAGCAGGTACTGTTGGTACTATAGCAGATAAGACTGCATATGGATATGTAAAAAAATATTATGAAGAAAGACATATTCCAGTAAGTAGTGCTGAAGTTGAAAGAATATCAGTAGGATGCACTGGTATTAAACG
>CALWZY010000041.1 GCA_944386155.1 uncultured Clostridia bacterium
TGAAGTCTATTACCATATGTAGATTCCATTACTAAATAATCTGCCGTATCTATCATTGTTGGGGAATCTAATAAAGGAATATCATTATTTCCTAAATCACCAGAAAACACCGTCTTTTTAGTAACTCCATCTTCTGTAACCCAGACTTCTATAATACTAGATCCGAAGCATATGTCCTGCATCATTAAATCTAACTTGAATGTTCTCTGCTACATCTACTATCTCGTCATATCCAACAGAATAAAATAATTCCATAGAATTAATCGCATCTTCTGCTGTATACATTGGAGGAAGTGGATCTTCTCCTGCTCTTATTCTCTTTTTATTTCTCCATTCAATTTCACTTTCTTGAATATGTCCACTATCAGGAAGCATTATCTCACATAAGTCTTTTGTTGCATGAGTACAATAAATTTTTCCTTTAAAGCCATCATTATAAAGTTTTGGTATTCTTCCAGAATGATCAATATGTGCATGTGTAAGTAACATAAAATCAATGTCAGCTGGATTGTATAAAAAATCTTCTTCATTTCTTAATTCTTCAGTTGCTTTACCTTGATACATCCCACAATCTACTAAAAACTTTTTTCCTGCTGCTTCAACTAAAAAATTTGACCCTGTAACTGTCTCTGCTGCTCCTAAAAAAGTAATATTCATATAATTCCTCCTTAACTTAAATTAAAAATTCACAAGTGGCACATGCTTTTTCTGCCTTACATTTAAATCTTTTTTATCTAATTGATAATCAATTTCAAAACTACTTTCGATTGTTTCATTATCGTAGATTTCTATTTGTAATTTTGAAGTTTCTTTATCAATTTTTAAACAAATATCTATATCATCAATATCAACTATTGAAGAGTTTAATGCTTGAAGTATTATTTTATAATTCATTGCAATGTCTTTACAAAAAATAGTAAATATAGATTTTTTACACATAATCGTAACTAGCTTACATGCTATTTTATTTAAAATATTATTTAGTTCTGGTATTTCTTTTATCATTTTATCAGAAGTTAAATGAATATTTCTATAATATCTTATTGTATAAATTAAATTTATAAAATCTTCTTTTGTTTCTGCTGCTTCAACTTCTTTAGAAACACATTTTAAAAAGTTTTTCTGCATTAATATTAAATATTTATATAAAGAAGCTTCTTCATCAAGTGCTGGCTTTAAAACTTCAATTTTATCTTCTATATTTTTCTTGTTTTCTTCATATATAGTAGGAGCTAAAAGTTCTGTTAATTTTAAGATCATTTTTTCGTAGTTTTCTTTTTCCTTTAATAGCATATCTGATAGCTCACTAACACTAAATATTTTCTTATCATCTGGAAGTTTGCTGTTTCTTAGATTATATTCTTCAAGCAATAATTTTCTATCTTCAGATATTTTTTCAATTTTTCTTATTTGTCTTGCTAGCTTTTTCTTTTCTTCTGCGACTTTTAGCATATATTTATCTTTATCTTTAATATTTTCATATTCTTTAATTAACTTTGTAACTTCTTTTTTTGCCTTTTCTTTTTCTGATTTTTTTGCATTAACAATTAAAACATTACAAAAAGAATAATAAAAATTATCTGAAATAGACTTACTATAACCTTCTTCCATTCTTTTTCTGATTTCTAAAATATAATCTTTTTTTCCTGAAAAGTCATTTTCCCATAAATCTAAAAATGCATGCCCAAAAAGTAATAATAATGTTTGGTACATACAATTATAAGTATTATTAATTTTTTGATCTATCTCCACATTCCATGACCAACCATTAAAATTTCTAATTACTTCTGTATTATTTAAATTAGTACCTTCTACAAGCATTTCTTGCATTAAATTTTTAATATAATTATATTTGCTACCAATAAAAAAATATTTAGGCCTAATATCACTTAACCCATATAAAAGTGCCATTTCAGTAGGATATGCATATATCGTTTTTTCAGCTTCATTTGTCATTGCAATTACATTTTGTTTTTCTAATATCTTTCTTTCTTCATCTTTTGGATTTACTAAATATATATAATTACAATTTTCTCTAATTGGTTTTATTATAATATTTTCAATAAAATCACTTTTTGATAAATTATTTCTTTTAATTTTTGTATAATCACTATATGATGTTTCTACTTTATAAACCATGCTTAAAAGAAGGTTCTTTACATCTTGTCTGAAACACTTTTTTTCTAATAACTGATCTAATATATAATTATAATCTTTTAGCTTAGAAAAAAACTTTCCTTTCATATGTAAAAAACCTTCCTTTATATTAAAATTTTTTATTCTTCCTCTTCTTCTGCACTACTCTCATTATTTCTATCATTTTGAGACATCTTAAGCTCTGCCCATCTTTCTTTAGACATAAGTACTTCTCTTGGTTTACTTCCTTGATATCCTGATATAATACCTCTTTCCTCCATTTGATCAATAATTCTTGCTGCTCTTGCATAACCAACTTTAAATTTTCTTTGTATTAATGAAGCTGATGCTGTACCGATCTCTATTACAGTCTCTATAGCTTCAGGTAAAAATTCATCTGAATCATCATCTTTATCTTCTGCTAAATCTTTATCAGATTTATTATTATTTTCTATTGATTCTAAAATATCTTCACTATATGTTGCTGTTCCATTTGCTTTAACAAAGTCAACAATTTTTTCTACTTCATTATCATCAACAAAGCATCCTTGAACTCTTGTAGGTTTTGAGGCTCCTGAAGGGAAATATAACATATCTCCTTTTCCTAAAAGCTTTTCTGCTCCAACTTGATCTAATATTGTTCTTGAATCTACTTGTGATGATACTGCAAATGCAATTCTTGAAGGAACATTTGCTTTAATTAAACCTGTAATAACATCAACAGATGGTCTTTGTGTTGCTATTACTAAATGCATTCCAGCAGCTCTTGCTTTTTGAGCTAATCTACAAATAGAATCTTCTACATCTTTTGCTGCTACCATCATTAAATCTGCAAGCTCGTCAACAATTATTACAATTTGAGGAAGCTTTCCATCTAATTCTTCTTTTTCTAGTGCTTTATTATATCCTTTTAAATCTCTAACACCTTTTTCTGCAAAAAGTTTATATCTATTGTCCATTTCTTGAACAGCCCATGCTAAAGCTCCAGCAGCTTTTTTAGGATCTGTTACTACTGGTATTAATAAATGTGGTATTCCATTATATACTGAAAGTTCAACAACTTTTGGATCAACCATAACAAGTTTTACTTCACTAGGTTTTGCATTATATATAAAACTTGTAATAATTGTGTTTATACATACACTCTTTCCAGAACCAGTAGAACCGGCAATTAAAACATGTGGCATTTTTGCAATATCTGCTATTATATTTTGTCCTGCAACATCTTTACCAAGTGCTACACTTAATTTAGATTTATTATTTTCAAATTCTGGACTTTCAATAACTTCTCTTAAATGTACCATTTCTTTTTCTTTATTTGGCACTTCGATTCCTACAGCCTGTTTTCCAGGAATAGGAGCTTCAATTCTTATAGTTTCAGCAGCAAGGTTAAGAGCTATATCATCAGCTAAATTTGCTATTTTACTAACTCTTACTCCTTCTGCAGGTTTTAATTCATATCTTGTAATCGCTGGACCAACTGACACATTTTCTACCTTAGCTGATACTCCAAAACTATATAAAGTTTTTTGTAGTTTTGTTGCAGTATCAGTTAAAGCTTTTGCACCAGCTTTAGTCACTTTTTTATCACCTTTTGTTAATAAATTAATCGGTGGATATTCATAATGCTCATCTTCTACTGTCATTGTATGTTCAAGTTGTAATACAGCTTTTGTATTATCTTGTTTTTCTTTTTGCTCTTCTACAAATATATCATTTGCATTCATACTTGCATTTTCTTTTGATTTATTAGATTTATCATAATTATTGTCTTTAGTGTGTTCAAAAATATTTTCAAGTTCTTCTGGATCTTCTTTTTTCTTTCTACCAAATAAGCTAAATCCTTTTGACTCTTTTTTACTTTCTGGTTCTTGATCATTAAAATGATTTATTATAATTTCATCTGGCATTAATTCTATTTGACCTTGAACTGCTTTTTCCTTTTCTTTATCATGTTCTATAGTCTCATGGGCGATATCTGCAACTCTTTTATTTCTTGCATTCCTTCTCTCTTCTCTTCTTTCTCTCATCTGTTCTCTTTCATCTTGCCATGCTTCTCGTCTTTCTTCTCTGCTATCTACATAATCTAAGAACATTTCTGTAGGTTTTATCTCTAATATTAATACAAGTGAAATAATTGCAGCTCCTATACATATAATTGTTGCACCTACTCCACCTAATAAATTAGTAAGAGGTACTGCTACTATAGCTCCAATAGCCCCACCACCATGATTATTAATTCCTAAATTATATGCAGCAGAAACTAATTCTTCAAAAGTTGCATTATCTGCAAGTTGCAATTTAGAAAATTGATAAATATGTAATATTGCAGCTATAGAAAATAAAAATACTACATACTCTACAACTTTATAAAATAAATAATCATTATTTTCTTTCATCATGTAAATTCCTATAACAAATATTCCTATAGGAATAACATATTTAATAATTCCCATAAGTCCACCTAAAACAGGACTTAAAGTACTTCCTAAAGCTCCAGCATTTGAATATATTAAAACTGCTGATAATATACTTAATATAATAAGTGATATTACAACTATATCTATGTTCATTGGTGCTCGTCTTTTAGTAGTACTGCGTTCATTATTAAGTGTTTTTTTATTTTTACTACCTTTTCTTCTACCCACCTAATTGCCTCCTTAAAAAAATAAAACCAGAAATCGGCAATCAATACTAATATAACTTTACCACTACTATTGATTTCTTCCTGGTTTTAATATATATCATATATCCGATTTATTTTAATTCTCTTCTATTATTTTTCAATGTTTCAAGAGCATCTTTTATTGTCATTTGTACATTATTCATATCTGTTTCTAATGCTTCAATTTTAGCTTCTATATCTCCTAAAATGTTGTCAGCATAATCTTTTGTTCCTTCTGACATCTCTCGTGCCATTTCATGAGCAGTCTCAATAATTTTAGTCTTTTCATCATAAGCCTTTCTTGTAATTTCATGCTCATCTATCATTGAGATAATTCTTTTTTCAGCTTCTTTTACTATCTCATCAGCTTCTTTTTGAGCTTCTTGCATTATTCTAGCTCGTTCTTCCTTAACCCATTTTGCCTGTTTTAAGTCTTCAGGTAGCTTAAGTCTAATTTCTCTTATTAGTTCTAATAATTCTTCTTTATCAACTACGCCTTTATCAGTAAAAGGAACTGCTTTGCTTTTTTCAATAATGTCTTCCATAGTTTCTAACAGTGTAAAAATCTCCATGGTTTTACCCCTTTCGTTTCAAAAATATGAGAGAAACCCTTCCATATTTTCTTACATCTCTTACGTCTAATTGTATTTTTTCTATTTCTTTCAAGATTCTATCTTGGTTATCAGTTTCTAAAATTAATATTGCATCATCATTTAGTAGCTCATATTTTATTATTAACTCTAAAGATTTTTGAATATAATCTGTTTCATATGGGGGATCTAAAAAAACTATATCGAACTTTAAATCATCATCTTTCATTTTTAATAATGCTTTATCATATGCCATATTGTAAACTTTTGATAAATCATTAAATCTTGTTTTTTCAATATTCTTTTTTATTATAGATACAGCTTCATAAGAGTTATCACAAAAAGCACAAAATTTAGCTTTTCTACTTAGTGATTCTATACCAAGAGATCCACTTCCAGCAAACAAATCTAATATATAACTACCTTCTAAATCATATTGTATTATATTAAATAATGCTTCTTTTACTCTATCTAAAGTAGGTCTTGTGTTACTACCTTCTAAAGTATAAAGTTTTGTACCTCGAGCCATTCCACTAATTACTCTCATAAACCCACTATCCCCGATTATTTTATACATATATTTTATTTTAAATACTACATAAGTCAATAAGATTAACAAAAATGTAATAGTACTTTAATTCATTTGTAATATAGTCTTACAATTATAGCCTTTGAGAAAAAATTTTGCAATACTTATTTATAAATTTTAAAATAAAATAAAACAAACTTTTTAAACTACAAAAAACTAAATAGAAACAAAAAATGTACTGAAAAAATTCAGTACATTAAATCTTATTTCACTTAAAACTAATCTTCTTCTTTCATTTCTTTAAGAAGTTCTAATTGTGATATTAATAAAGCTTCCATTTTTGCTCTATACACATCTGATTGTTTTTTTAGTTCCATAAGTTCTCTTCTTTTGTTTTCTGTTTCTTTAGTTATCTCCTCTACAGAGAATTGAACTTTATCTTGAGCATTTTTAACAATTTGCTCAGCTTCTTGTTCAGCAACTTTCTTGATATCATCTGCAGATTTTTGAGCCATTAATAAAGTATTTTGAAGTGTTTTTTCTATACTTTTATATTGCTCTAGATCTTTTTTAGAACTTTCTACTTGATTTCTAAGTTCTGCATTTTCTTTGTAAAGCTTCTCGTATTCAATAGTAAGTTCATCTAAAAAGTCATCTACTTCATCTACATTATACCCATTCATCATTTGTTTTTGAAACTTTTTGTTTTCAATATCTAATGGTGTAAACATTGTGTTCATCCTCCCGCATATTTAATTATTATTTTAGCCATGATACAGAAAGTTTATTTTTTATTTCTTCTCTTGTCATGTCATTTACTATATCATAATTGAATGGTGCTACGATAAATATAGAATTTGAAACTTTTTCAAAATGTCCATCTAATACTTTAACAGCTCCACTTATAACATCTAATATTCTTCTAGCAACATCTTTATTTACATACTCTAGGTTGATTACAATAGCATTTTTCTCTCTTAATAAAATGCAAATATCTTCAGCTTGTTCAAAAGCTGTTGGTTTTGCAATTTTCATTTTAATTTGTTGTTGTGGCATAGCTACGACTTTTTTTCTTCTGAAAATTCCTCTATCTTCTTCTTGTTCTTCTTGATCTACTGGATCATATCCATAAGAATTTTCATTATCTAACATTTCTTCATCCACTTCTGGTTCTGTATTATCAACTCCTAAAAAATCTAATATCTTGTTCACTACAACATTTGCCATTTAAATTCCCTCCAAAAAACATAACTATCATTTTAATTGACTATAGTATCTATCTTTTTAGACTTAAAGTCAATACATTTACTTTGATTGTTATACAAAAAAAATATATTTGTAATCAAAACGTAATATTCTTTTTTACTTATTTACATTAAGTTTTATTCTATCATAAAGTTTTATAGTATACATATTTCTTATTTCATCAGTAGAATATCCCATATCAGATAATTCCTTTGATGAATAATTATCAACTAAAGAATAAGAATCATTTGATTGTAAAACCTTAACTAATATTTTAGAATCATATCCTTCTCTGCTTCTTATTACGTAACTATAATCTCCTTCTTTAATAATTGATGAATTAGGAACTTTTAATCCTGAATAACTCCACCAAATAACATCAACAGTTATTTTTCTATAGTCTAATATATTTTCTGATAAATCTATCATTTTAAAAACTATTAATCTAGAATCATCTTTCTCTTTTTTAATTTCTATAATTTCAGCTTTAACAAGATTATCTTCTCCGATATCAATTCTAACAGTATCTCCGACTTCTGCTTTTTTAGCAGATTCACTAGATAAAACTATTGCTAGATATGATTCAAAACTAGTAACTATTTTTCCCTTTTCATCACTACTATCTATCATATCTCCGCTTTTCAAATCTAATCCATCTAAAAATTCTTTACTTAAATAATCAAAATTATCTGTTTTGAAAGTCTCTTCATATCCATCTACTTTGTAAGAGACAATCCCACTTTCAGTAGCTTTTATTATTTCTGCATTAGCATTTAATTCCTTTTCATATTTCTCTTTTTCATCAATAAGCTCTCTTATATAAGAACCTTTTTTACTATTTTCTCCGATGATTCTTGTTATCTTTGTATTACACTCGTCTATTTCCTTTTTATATCTTTCAATTTCTTCTACGTTATTTGTATGTGTCATATTTTCAAGCAAAGTAGTAATTTGCTCTTTAATCGCAATTACCTCTGCCGAATAATCTACTTTTTCATCTCCATATGCTTCTAATATTTGATTATTTAAATCATCTATCTTTTTCTTAAGTTCGTCTTCTCCATTTACGTAATATCTAAATACTGTATCGCCTTTAGCTACTTTTTTACCTTCTGCCTTAGTTTTTTCCATACCATTTTTATAATTTTCGCCTTTTAAAACAATTTCATTTCTTATAATATACGCATCTGCAGTTTCTTCTAATGTCAACTTTCCTTCTTCTACTACAAATACGTTTGTTGGTTCTTGAAATAAACTAATAACAGTTCCAGATACAAGAATTACAACTAATGCGACAATTATGATAAGTACGATTCTTAAAATCAAACCATTCTTATTTTTACTTTTAATTAAATCTTGCTTATCTCTTATTTCTTTCAAAATCAGCCCTCCAAAATAATTTTTATATTATTTTGCATGTCATCTAAACCATCTATCCAAGTAAAACTTTTATCTTTTCTAAACCAAGTAAGTTGCCTTTTAGCATATCTTCTTGTTTCCATTTTTAATTTTTCAATCATTTCATTTTTTGTATATCTACCATATAAATAATCTACGACTTCTTTATACCCTAATCCTTGCATAGCAGTTGGAAAATTATCAAATCTTTTAAGTATGCTTTTTACTTCATCAATAAGTCCATTTTCTATCATAATGTCAACTCTTTTGTTTATTCTCTCATAAAGCTTTTCTCTATCCATATTAATAACAAAAACTCTATAATCATACTTCACTTCATTTTTTCTTGATTCAATCTCAAGTTCTGTTTTTGTTTTTCCAGTAGCATGATAAATTTCTAATATTCTCATAATTCTTTTTTTATCATTTCTACTAATTTTTAAAACAGCATTACTATCTATTTTAATTGCTTTTTCATACAAAGATTCTAATCCGCCTTCTAAAGAAGCTATTTTCTCTAAGGAATTTCTATAATCCTCGTCAAATTTAATATCAGGATATTCTATTCCATATATTAAAGAATCTATATACAGTCCTGTACCTCCAACTACTATTGGTGTTTTTCCTTTTTTTAATATTTCTTCTATCGCATTTTCTGCATCTTTTTTAAAATCTGCTACACTATATCTTTCATCAGGAGATACAAAATCTAATAGATAATGTTTGATTCCTGACATTTCTTCTTTAGTAGGTTTAGCAGTACCAATATCCATATATTTATATATTTGCATTGAATCTGCTGATATAATTTCTCCATTAATTTTTTTAGCAAGAGCAATAGATAGAGCAGTTTTTCCTGATGCTGTTGGTCCCGCTATCACAATAACTTTAGGTTTTTGCATTTACATTCTCCTAGATTTTATTTTCTACTAAACTTTCTTTCCAAATCATATTTTGTATATTTTATTGCTGTTGGTCTTCCATGTGGACATGTAAAAGGATTTGGAAGTTTTAATAATTCATCCATCAATTTTTTAACTTCTGAATCTGTTAATTTCATATTAGCTTTTACTGCTGCTTTGCATGCAATAGTAGCAATAAATCTATCTTCTTTTTCTTGAAGTGCAGTTCTTGAAAAAGTATTAATTTCATCTAATAAATCTAAAAATAGTTGTTTTGTATTTAAGTCCATACATACATTTGGAACACCTGTAAGTTTTATAGTATTTTCACCAAAAGCTTCTAAAGTAAATCCAGCTTTCTCAAACATTTCTAAATTTTCCTTAACAAGTTCAGCTTCTTTATGTGATAGAGATATAACATCTGGCATAAGCATTAATTGAGAATCTTTATCTGTGTCACTATAATAATTCTCTTTAACTTTCTCATACATAATTCTTTCATGTGCAGCATGTTGATCAATTATATACATTTCTCCTGAAAACTCAATTATTATATATGTAGAAAATACTATTCCAACTATTTTATAGTTCTGATCATTTAAATCTCTAAATTCAGGTAATTGTTCATTTGAATCTTTATCTATAACAATTTCTCTTACATCTAATTTAGGAGCATTTTGTTTTTCTATTTCTTCTTTTTCTTTTCCAAATGCTTTTTCTCTTATATCTTCTAATACTTTTCTTTCATCTTCAGTAAGTTCTTTTTCAGCTGTCTCATCATCTATTTTAGATATTGACTCACCAAAAATTTTTTTGTACATATCGCTAAAATCTTCTTGTTTTATTTCTACTTCTTCTTTATTTTCATCATTATCGTTTTCATTTTCATTATTTTCTTCTTTATTTTCTACCACTTTTGAATCTTCTGAAGAATGATAAGAAGTATCTCCATTTTCCATTAAACTTCTATCTTTTAATAATTTTTCTGTCATTTCACTTACTACTTGATCTGAAGGCACATCATTTTTCTCATCATAGTTTTCTTCAACTCTCATATCTGAATTAGTTGGATTTTCTTTTTGTTTTTTAATATCATCTTCAATTATTTTATTTATATCATATGATGTCATAGGAGTAACTTCAGATATTCCAAGTTCTTTAAGTCCATTTCTAAATTTATAAATTTCTTCTAATAAGTTTTCTTTGTTTTCTTTACTTGTATTATCTTCAAATTCATTTTCTTCTTCTTTTTCGTGATCATGTTTTCTAGAAAATAATCCTTTAAACCCGTGTTTTATAGTATCCTCAAATGATCTATGTTCTTTTCTTTCTATTTCGTTTTTATTAAATTTTATATCTTGATCCATTTTTAAAGTATTATCTGAAACTTTCTTAGAGCTTGCATCTTCTATTTCTTTGGCACCTACAAAATTTGATGAGCTTTCTTGTAAATCTTGCTTATCAGATGTGTCTTTTAGTACATTTTCAATTAATTCACCTTTAGCAAGTCCAGATTTAATAGCATGATATACAGCTTTAAATACTTTACTTTCTTCTTCAAATCTAACTTCTAATTTAGCTGGATGAACATTTACATCCACAAGTTCTGGATTTATTTGAATATTTAATACTAAAAATCCATATTTATTAATTGGAATCATACCTTTAAAAGCTTGGTCAGCAGCTGCTGATAAAGTTTTATCTTTTATATATCTATTATTTACGAAAAATAATTGACCATTTCTATTAGAACGTGAAATTTCAGGCTTTCCAACTACTCCTGTAACTTTAATTCCATCTAATTCATAATCTACATCAAGTATTGCTTCTGCAACATCTTTACCAAACACACTATATATAACGTTCTTTGAATCTCCATCACCATTTGTTTGAATAATTGTTTTTCCATTATTAATAAATTTAAATGCTATATTTTTATTTACTAAAGCAAGTCTTGTTATTGCGTCTTCTATATATCCTGACTCTGTAAAATCTTTTTTTAAGAATTTATATCTAACAGGTGTATTAAAAAATAAGTTTGTTACAGTAATAGTTGTACCTATTGAAGACCCTGATACTGTTTTTTCTAAAGTCTTTCCACCTTCTACTACTATTTTATATCCCATTGCACTATCTGCTGTTCTAGATATCATTTCAACATGTGCAATAGCTGCAATACTTGCTAAAGCCTCACCTCTAAACCCCATAGATGTTATTTTTAAAATATCATCTGCTGACCTTATTTTGCTAGTTGCATGTCTTTCAAATGCAATTTCCATATCATCATCTTTTATTCCTTTTCCATTATCACTTACTCGAATAAAAGAAATTCCTCCATTTTTTATTTCTACTGTTATTTTTGTAGCACCTGCATCTATAGAATTCTCTACCATCTCTTTTACTACTGATGCTGGTCTTTCTATAACTTCACCTGCTGCTATTTTATTTATTGTTAAATCATCTAATAAAACTATATTTCCCATTTACTTCCTCCGATACTTAATACAACTTTGTGGTTAGATTATATCACTAAAAACTGATTTTTGTATATGTTTTTCTAATAATTAATATCTATTATCAAATTTATTATCTAATTAAAAATAATTAATTGCTTATTTTTCTATTTATTCATTTTTTTAATTATTATACTTACCTAAAAGTGTAACAACTTTTTTTATTCTGAATAATATATATCATACTAATGATTTAAAATTACTTAAACTTCAAAAGGGGGTAAATAATAATGCCAGAAAACAGAGGATGCTGCGGTGGTTTTGGTGGCGGTAATGATTGCTTATGGATTATTCTTTTATTAATAATCATATGTTGCTGCTGCGGAAATAACAACAATAATGGATGTTGCTAATTATTTAAATTACACCTAAAACTTTATAATAATTTAAAAAAATGAGGTAGCAAACGCTACCCCATTTCTTTTATTATATTTTGTATTTTAATTACATCATCATTGAATCTTGCATTCCGTGATTTCCTTCAGTAGCACTTGCTACTTCTTTTTTTGTTGCTACTGCAGCTTCTGTTGTTAAAATCATAGATGCAATACTTTCTGCATTTTGAAGTGCTGATCTTGTAACTTTAGTTGGATCTACAATTCCAGCTTTTTTCATATCTACATATCTTTCTTCTTTAGCATCAAATCCAACACCAGGTTTTTCATTTTTTACTCTATCTAATATAATAGCACCTTCAAGTCCAGCATTTGTAGCAATTTGTCTTACTGGCTCTTCAAGAGCTGCTAAAACTATCTTAACACCTATTCTTTCTTCTTCATTTACTTCATTAAGTAGTTTTTCAACTTCTGGAATTATATTAATATATGCTGTTCCTCCACCTGCTACAATACCTTCTTCTACTGCAGCTTTAGTTGCAGATAACGCATCTTCAATTCTTAATTTCTTTTCTTTCATTTCAACTTCTGTTGCAGCACCGACTTCTATAACTGCAACTCCACCAGCCATTTTTGCAAGTCTGTCTTGTAATTTTTCTCTATCATATGTGCTTGATGTGTTTTCAATCTCAGCTTTAATATGTTTTACTCTATCTGCTATCTCTGTTTTATTTCCAGCACCGTCTACTATGATAGTATTATCTTTTTGAACTTTAATTTGTTTTGCTCTTCCTAAATCATCTATTGTAACATCTTTTAGGTCTAATCCTAAATCTCCAGTAATAACTTTTCCACCAGTTAATATAGCAATATCTTGTAAAATATCTTTTCTTGTATCTCCAAAACTTGGAGCTTTAACTGCAACTACATTTAATACTCCTCTTAATTTATTTAATATTAATGTAGATAAAGCTTCACCTTCAATATCATCTGCTATGATTAATAATTTTCCTGATTGTCTCATAAGTTCTTCTAGAAGTGGTAATATTTCTTGAATATTTGATATCTTTTTATCTGTAATTAATATATAAGGATTTTCCATTACAGTTTCCATCTTTTCTGTATCTGTAACTAAGTATGGTGAAATATAACCTTTATCAAATTGCATTCCTTCTACAACTTTTACATCAGTATTTGAAGTTTTTGATTCTTCTATTGTAATTACACCATCTTTAGAAACTTTTTCCATTGCATCTGCAATTAAATTTCCTATTTCTTCATTATTTGCAGATATACTTGCAACTCTTCCTATATCTTCTTTACCATTTACATCTGAACTGATTTTCTTTAAAGATGTAATTGCTGTATCTAATGCTTTATCCATACCTCTTTTAATACTCATTGGATCTCCACCTGCAGCTATATTTTTTACACCTTCTTTTATCATTTTTTGAGCAAGTACAGTAGCTGTTGTAGTACCATCACCTGCTACATCATTAGTTTTAATAGAAACTTCTTTTACAAGTCCTGCACCCATATTCTCATATGGATCTTCAAGTTCTACTTCTTTTGCAATAGTAACACCATCATTTGTAATAAGTGGTGCACCAAAACTTCTGTCTAAAACAACATTTCTACCTTTTGGTCCAAGTGTTACTTTAACAGTATCTGCTAATTTATTAATACCATTTAATAATGATTTTCTAACGTCTTCTCCGTATTTAATATCTTTTGCCATATAAAAAACCTCCTAATTTAAAATTATTCTACTATAGCTAAAATATCAGATTGTCTAACTATTATATAATCTTCATTTTCATATTTAACTTCTGTTCCAGAATATTTACTTAATAAAACCTTATCGCCTTCTTTCACTGACATTTTTTCTAATTCTTTGTCAACTACTTTTCCTGGTCCCACTGCTATAACTTTTGCAATTTGAGACTTTTCCTTTGTTGTAGATAGAATAATTCCGCTCTTAGTCGTATCTTCTTCCTCCATCATTTTTACTAACACATTATCTTCTAATGGTTTTATCATATTCATTACCTCCTTTTAGCACTCTTACGTACCGTCTGCTAAAATATTATACCCATTATACTATTTTGTCAATAGATTTTTATTAAAATCTTATATTCTTTTTTTATTATATATTTTTATTCTTTTACCTTTATACCTTTATTTAAATTTATATTACTATGTCCTAAACAATTTCAAAAATATTATATTCAAAAAATTTTTTTATAGAACTAAAATTTAAAATAAAATTTATTAATAAAATGTACTAGCAAAAATATAGTGAAAAATATAATAAAAATATAATAAAAAATATAGTAATAATAGAATAATAAAATAATAAAAAAATAAGACTAAAAATATATTCTATATCTTAAGTCTTATTTTTATTAATTAAATTCTTTTT
>CALWZY010000042.1 GCA_944386155.1 uncultured Clostridia bacterium
TCCATTTCTGACCAAGTAATCTCTCCTGTAACACTATCTTTAACTTGTTTTGGAAGTTTTACATCAAAAGCAAATTTCTCTTCTATTTCTTGAATAGTAAAAGGATTTTCTCTGCCAAATATATTAAAAAATATTTTTGAAATTTCTTTTTCTACTTCAACCCTATTCATATCTTATTTTTCTCCTACTTGTGGATTGTGATTCCATTAGTTTCTTTAAATCTAAACTATTATCATTTCCTATTTTAAATCCTATAGAATTTAATATTCTATTTCTTCTTACGTCTTTTTTCTCATCTATTTTCATTAATATTTGATTTTTATTTTTTGGAATAGATTTGAAATCTAATGTTCTAGCTCTAAACGCTGGTATTAAAACACCATTTTTACTTATCCTTACTATACAATCTCTATTTGGTATTTCTGTTAATAATTTAATTCTATTATGATAAGTATTTTTTACTGCCATCTCCATTTGTAATTGATTATTTAAAATCATTGCATCTTCTCTAGAAATTCTAAATGAATAATAATTCATAACATTTGAGAAAATAGCATCTTGTAAATCTTTACTTATTTGACCAAAATATTGTCCTGCAAGTATTATTGATAAATTATACTTTCTAGCTTCAGAAAGAAGATTTTTAAGTATTGGGTTTTCTACTATTGCTACTTCATCTATTATTAAAATCAAATGTTCTAGAAAAGCATGTCTTTGTACTAGCTGAAAAATAACACCAAAAATTAATCCTGCTATAGTCTTAGTAACTTTTTCTCCAAGTTCTGCTTGATTTAGAGAAAATATAGTTAAAAAATTATTTCTAATTTCATTTTCAATATTTTTTTCATTTTTTTCTCTAAAACATGGTAACATTTGCATTTCATCAATGAGAGCTATTATTGGTGAAATTGCTTCTGCATAAGAATTAGTCTTAATTTCATTAAAATCAGAACCAAAAAATTCTTTAATATGAGTTTCTACATCATCAGAATTTCTTAATAAATCATTTCTATACTCTGTATCTATAATTAATTTTCTTAAGTTTTCAAAATCAAGCATCTCTTTTCTAAGTAATAGATAAATACTATGTCTTAATACTCTTTCAAGTTTTGAATTAAATTCTTCTCCAAAAACACTTTTTAATACAGTAAGTAATATTTCTGTTCCACTACTAACATTTTTACTAGAATTTATTAATAAATCTACACTGCTAGATTTATTCTTCATATCTATTACTTGTGTATCATCTAATCCTCCAATATCATTTTCAATAGAACTATGTGGATCTATCATTATAATCTTATAATCATGTCTAAAATACTTATTTTCATAAATATTTTTTATCATTTGAGCTATTAATTTAGACTTTCCAGTTCCACTTCCACCTACTATCAAAGAATGTTTATCAAAATCATAGTTCTCTATGTTTAAAAAATATTTATTTTGTGAATAAGGAAAAGTATTTACTTCTAGTATATTATCTTTTCTTTCATCTGTTTCAAACATATGTATAGATTTTTGAATTTGAAGATATTTACTTCCTTCTTTTACATAAGAAAATCTTGTATGCTTTGAAAAATCCATACTTAATTGAATATGAGGAATAAAAAATATCGCTCTTCCTTTTGATTTATTTCCTTTTTCATGTTCAAAATATAATTTAGTCTTAGTCAAATAATTGCTTTTACAATATGATATAAATGTAATTTCTACTTGTTTTAAAAATTGTCTATATTTAGACTCATTTCTGTCATATATGTCTACTAAATTATTTTCGTTATTTCTCACTAAATATAAATATTCTATTAGAGTTTTTATTCTTTTAAAAGTATCTATTCTTTTTATTAAAAAGGCTCCTGAACAACTAAGAACAGTAGGAAGTTTTTTCCTAGATACTATATAATATTTAATTACACTTCTTTCAAATTTTACATATAACTTCCAACTTCTAAATAATCCATTTAGATTTGAAATTTCTAAAATCAATTTAAGCCATTCATTTTCATCTGTATAGTCAGAAGTTAAATATATTTCATACATATATCTTCTCATATAGAATCACCATCTTAATATTACTATACAAATAAAAATAAAGACTGACTTTTTCTGTATAAAAAAAATCAGTCTTATGTAAAATTACAAATAATAATTTACTAATCTTCTATTGGAATCAAAAATTCTACTATATTATCATGATAATATTCAAGTTCTGGAAGCTCTCTAAATTTGTATTTAGTGCTAGGAATAAATTCTTTATAAAATCTTTGAGTAGTATTTTGGATATCTTCTGTTTCTTGAGAATTTATTTTAAATACTATCCATTTAGATTTTGGAATTACTATTTTAGAAAATCCTTTTTTATTAATTTTCTTATCAGAAAGTACCCAATATGCACATTCTTGCATATTAAATCTGTCTTTATATGATGTCATTCCATAATTAAAATCATCATATATTTCTTTATATTTTTTCTCAATTTCTATCCATAATTTCGGTGCAACTTCTTTTATATGAGCAATATCTGTTTTTTTGCAAATACCATATAATATAAATTCATTTTTTTCTATAATACTATACTCTATACTTTTCCTTTGAGCTATATTCTCATCAAAACGTATCCTTGAAAAAACTTTTAATCCTTCTGGATGTTTTTTCACTTGACTTGGTTTTATACCATGATATTTTTCAAATGCCCTTGAAAAAGATGTAGCATTATTATATTGATATTTTATTGCAATATCCATTACAGTTTCATTTGTATTATATAAATCATATCCTGCATTTGATAATCTTCTTTTTCTTATATAGTCTGATACTGATATATTACATAATACATAAAAAATATTTTGTGCAGAATATTCATTCATTTCTAATATCTGTGATATTTTTTTATAATCAATTTTATCTTCTAGATTATCTTCTATATAACTTATCGCTTCATTTAATAAAGTATAAATATTCATTACTTTTCTCCAATTTTTAAATAATTGATAAAATTCAAATTCTATTGTATAATTATACAATAATAATTACAAAAAATCTATAAAATCTATAAATTAAGAGAGGATAAAAATATGGCTATCAAGTTAATCGCTAGCGATTTAGATGGTACTATTATAGATGAACACAATTTTATATCACCTAGCAATCTAAACGCTATTAAAGATATAAATACTAAAAAAATTAACTTTGCTGTTTGTACTGGAAAGTCATATTCTATCGGCAAATCTCTATGTAATAATTTTAACGCAACTTTTGGAATTTTTGGTAATGGATCACAAATTGTTGATTTAACTACCGGAAAATCTATATATAAGCATAGCATTTCTTTAGATGAAATTAAACTTTGTTTAGATATTGCTGAAAAATATAATTTACATGTTCATGCTTATACTGATAAAGAAATAATAACAACACATTTAAAATATATGGATCTTAGAAATTATAAACTAAACCCAACTTCAGGATCTAAATTTCTAATTACAGATAATTTATATAAATGTATCATAGATAATAATTTAGAAGTTCTTCAACTTATAATCTCTAGTGATAATCATTTAAATATTGTAAGAAGTGAAATTGAAGATTTATCAAACTTGTCTATTACAACATTTTCTAAATTTGGTAAATATAAAGATATGATAATAAATAAAGAATATGAATATTTATCTATCGCTCCTCAAAATACAAATAAAGAAGAAGCTCTATCTTTTTTAAAAAAATACCTAAATTTATCTAATGATGAAGTTATGGCAGTTGGTGATAATTTAAATGATTTAGAAATGCTTAAGAATTCTGGAATAAGTATTGCTGTCGCAAATGCTTATGATGAAGTTAAACAAATTGCAAAGTATACTACTCAAAAAGATGTTTCTCAAGGAGCTTTTGCTGAAGCAGTATATAAATTTATTGATTTTGATAATCCAAATATTACTACATAAGTATATAAAATTTTTATATTATTAGAATTTATGATTTTTCTTATAAAAACAAAAAAATTAATACAAAAAATATAAAAAGCAGATGATTTAATTTCATCTGCTTATATTTTTTATTTTTTAAACTATCTTTTTAATCTTGAACTTGTTTTGGAAGTTGTTTTTTCTTTTTATCGTCATTCTCTTTTGGCTCAACTATTAAATTCTTAATTAAGATTTTCTTCAATGTCTCATCTTTTACATCAGCAATTAATGTTCCATCTTTTGCTATAGATATTTTTCCTGTTTCTTCTGAAACTACTACAACAATAGCATCAGATTCTTTTGATATTCCAATAGCTGCTCTGTGTCTAGTTCCAAGCTCTTGTGGAATACTTGGGTCATTTGAAAGTGGAAGCATACAAGATGCTGCTGCAATTTTATTATTACTAATAATAACTGCACCATCATGAAGTGGAGTTCTAGTAACAAAAATATTGCATAATAATTGTGGTGATATTTCTGCATTAATTTCAATTCCAGTATTAATTATATCATTTAATCTTATGTCTCTTTCAAATACAATTAATGCTCCTGTCTTTGTATTAGACATCTCTTGAGCAGCAATAGCTACTTTATAAATTTGCTCTTTTGTTCTAATCTCTTTATCTTTCATTTCAAGCTTAAATATTTTTCTAATGCTACCAGTTCCAAGTTCTTCTAATACTCTTCTTATTTCTGGTTGGAAAATAACTACCAAAGCAAATACAAAACCTGTCATGAATTGAGTTAATATAAAATTAACTATTGTTAATTTTAATATTCCACTAATTACTGTTGCAATTAATATAATAATTATACCTTTTATTAATTGCCATACTCTTGTATCTTTTATAAGAGAAGCCATTTTCATTATACAAAATACTACTATTACAATATCTAATATAAACATTGCAAGTTCAAATGGATGACTTATTAAGTTTTGTATATATCCTACTATATTAACATCTACGAATTTTTCAAAATCATTTATAAAAGATTCCATTACACACCTCTTTTATCTATCAATTTACTATCTTAAATATATTACTAATGGATATACTATTGAAGCTATTAATCCTAATACTAATAATCCTATAATTATTCCTGAAACAATCTTTGTAACTAATTTTCTTTTATCCATATTTTTACCTTCTTTCTTATGTATATAAATTCACATCATATAAAATTTATATCATATAACATATATTTTTTCAATAGTATTTCCTTGTTATTTCTGCCTATTTTTACTACTTCACAATCTTACATTTTTTTAATAATTAAATTATTTTTTAAATATAAAAATATTAAACTATTAAAATATTAAAATATTAAATTTATTAAATTTTTTCTATTTTTTCTATTTTTTCTATTATTTTTATGTTCTTTTTTTATTTTTCAATATATTTTGCTGATGTTGTCTTTTAAAAGAAACTATGCTATAATGTGTATGCTTAAATTTATGCCTTGAAAAATTAAGTGTAAATATTAATAAATTATATTTAAATTCTTTAGTTATTTTTTCATGTATAAATTATAAATTGTATATAAAACTATTTATATAAATTAATTTTAAGGAGGATTTTTTATGAAATTTGACGAATGGAAAGACTTCGCAGGTGGCGAATGGCAAAATGAAATTAATGTTAGAGATTTCATTCAAAAAAATTATACTCCATATGAAGGAGATTCTTCTTTCCTAGCAGATGCAACAGAAGCTACAAAGAAGTTATGGAATGAAGTTTTAGATCTTTACCAAAAAGAAAGAGATAATGGTGGGGTACTTGCTATATCAAGTGATATTGCTTCTACTATAACTAGTCATGGAGCAGGATATATTGATAAAGATTTAGAAAAAATAGTAGGTCTTCAAACTGACGCTCCTTTAAAAAGAGCAATTATGCCTAATGGTGGTATAAGAATAGTTGAAAAATCTTGTGAAGCTTATAATCAAAAAGTTTCTGATAAGATTGAAGAGATATATCATAAGTATAGAAGAACTCATAATGATGGTGTATTTATGGCTTACACTCCAGAAATAAGAGCTTGTAGATCAGCTCATATTTTAACTGGTCTTCCTGATGGATATGGTCGTGGAAGAATTATCGGAGATTATAGAAGAGTTGCTCTATATGGTATTGATGCTTTAATAGCAGATAGACAAAAAATATTTGCAGATACAATATCTAACGACTTAACAGAAGATATCATTAGAGAAAGAGAAGAAATTGCAGAACAAATCTCTGCTTTAAACGAATTAAAAGAAATGGCTCAAATGTATGGTCTAGATATTTCTAAACCTGCAAAAGATGCTAAAGAAGCTGTTCAATGGTTATACTTTGGTTATTTAGGTGCTATTAAACAACAAAATGGTGCTGCTATGAGTATTGGTAGAACATCTACTTTCTTAGATATTTATTTTGAAAGAGATATTAAAGCTGGAAAATTAACAGAAGCTGAAGCTCAAGAATTAATGGATCATTTTGTTATGAAATTAAGATTAGTAAGATTCTTAAGAACACCAGAATATGATGAACTATTTAGTGGTGATCCAGTATGGGTTACAGAATCAATCGGTGGTATGGGTATAGATGGTAGAACATTAGTTACTAAAAACTCATTTAGAGTTTTACACACATTAACTACTTTAGGTCCTGCACCAGAGCCAAACTTAACTGTTTTATGGTCTACTCGTCTTCCAGAAGGATTTAAAAATTATTGTACTGAAATGTCAATTAAGACAAGCTCTATTCAATATGAAAATGATGATTTAATGAGAGAATATTGGGGAGACGATTATGGAATTGCTTGTTGCGTTTCTGCAATGAGAATTGGTAAACAAATGCAATTCTTTGGTGCTAGATGTAATTTAGCAAAAACTTTATTATATGCTATAAATGGTGGTAGAGACGAAATCTCTGGAAAACAAGTTTCTCCAAGATTTGAACCTATTACATCCGAATATCTAGATTATGATGAAGTTATGTCAAAATTTGATACAATGATGGATTGGATAGCAAGAGTTTATATAAATGCTTTAAATATTATTCATTATATGCATGATAAATATTGTTATGAATCTTTAGAAATGGCTCTTCATGATAAAGATATATTAAGAACAATGGCATGTGGTATAGCTGGACTTTCAGTTGTTGCTGACTCATTATCTGCAATTAAATATGCTAAAGTTAAAGTTATTAGAGATGAAACAGGTCTTGCTACTGACTTTAAAATAGAAGGTGACTTCCCTAAATACGGAAATGATGATGATAGAGTTGACCAAATAGCTGTAGAAGTTCAAAAGAGATTTATGGATAAATTAAGAAAACAAAAAACATATAGAAATTCAAAACCTACAATGTCTATATTAACAATTACATCTAATGTTGTATATGGTAAAAAGACAGGAAATACACCAGATGGAAGAAGAGCTGGTGCTCCATTCGGACCTGGTGCAAATCCAATACATGGTAGAGATGTAAATGGTGCTTTAGCAGTATTAAATACAATAGCTAAACTTCCATACAGACATTCAGAAGATGGTATTTCTTATACATTTGCAATTACTCCATCTACTCTTGGAAAATCAATGAAAGAAAGAGTTAAAAATTTAACTGCTTTATTAGATGGTTACTTTGTTCAATTAAGTCATCACATTAATGTAAATGTATTTGATAGAGCATTATTATTAGATGCTATGGATCATCCAGAAAAATATCCTCAATTAACAATAAGGGTTTCTGGATATGCCGTTAATTTTGTTAAACTTACAAGAGAACAACAATTAGATGTTATAAATAGGACTATTCATGAGAAAATATAAGATATTTTCCATTAATAACATTTGATTAATAAAAATAATTTCTATATAATATGAAGTGTCTTCTTATATTAGGGCACTTCATATTTTTTAATTAAGTATATTTAATTTTATGAATTATGAATTATAAATTATAAATTATAAATTAAAATTGTAAAAATAAATAATTACAAAATATATTTAATTAAGAAATATTAGGAGGATTTAATATGGGTTTATTAGATACAACATTAAAAGTACATTCATTTGAAAGTCTTGGAACTGTTGACGGTCCTGGACTTAGATATATCATTTTTCTTCAAGGATGTCCTTTAAAATGTAAATTTTGCCACAATAGAGATACTTGGGAATTTAATAATGCTGGTACAGAATATACTATTTCTTATTTAATAAATAAGATTAATAGATTTACAAGCTATATAAAAGCATCTAATGGTGGGGTTACTATATCTGGTGGAGAACCTTTACTTCAAGCAAAGAATTTAACAGTATTATTCCAAACTCTTAAAAAGATGGGAATTCATACATGTTTAGACACCTCTGGTGCTCTTCCAATTAATGACGAAATTAAAGAGTTATTAAATTATACTGATTTAGTTTTATTAGATATAAAACATATAGATGATGAAAAAGCAAAAGCTTTAACAGGTGTATCTAATAAAAATGAATTAGCATTTGCAAGATATTTAAGTGATAATAAAATTCCAATGTGGATTAGACAAGTTTTACTTCCTGGATATACAGATGATGAATCTGATTTAAAAAGATTAAAAGAATTTATTGATACATTATCTGGTGTTGAAAGAGTTGAAATTCTTCCTTATCATGATTATGGCAAGTTCAAATGGAAGGAACTTGGCGAAAAATATGAATTAGATGATGTTAAACCTCCTTCTCAAGAAGAAATAGATAAAGCAAAACAAATTCTTGGAATATAAAATAATATATAATATCTATAATATAAGGAAAAAACGCCATCATGGCGTTTTTTCCTTATAGCATATAAACATGTCATATATGCCATCATTATTCAATTTTTTCATTTGTTTAAATTCCGGAAGCGTCTCAGCTAATATGAATTCTCTACTCCGAACGCGTATGATTACTCTTTTTCGGTCTTTGATCATCTCGTAAGCTTCTTCTTCCGAAATTTTTTCTAACCTACCATTTTTAATATCAACTGCATCGTAGGTCGTAGCTCTCATATTCACACCTCCATTGGATTGTAAATAGTAGCTTTGTTTGTATTGTTACTTTAATTATTATATAGCTTTTATAAAATTATGTCAACAAATTGCATTTTATGTCAAATTATAGTATAATTAATAGTGAATATCCGATTTTTGGATGTTCATCGCAACTACTAACCACGCACAGCCTAAAAGGAGGGCAAAAATATGTTAGCATTAGCAAAACATGGCAACTTAAGACGGAAAGAGGAAATGGATACTAGAGGTATATCCATTCCTGTGATTCTCCCGGAATCCAGCACACTTAGCAGTGATTACATCACTCAGTGTGTTAAGGAGGGAAACTTCGTAACATCTTACCCTGCTGCCAAAGTGATTTTCGGCAAGCAGAACATCATTCAGATTCATCGCGACCTGAACGAGCACTGCTCGTCGACCTATCGCCGGATAATGGCTGAAAAACTCGGCAGACCTGATTGCCTGCAGATTGAGTTTTACATCCCGGATCCGCGCAAAAAAGAAGCAGCTCTGTTGCATTTTTATGAGCTCGCTATTCAGGAAGAGATGTACGCGACCAGCTTGACAGACGCATGCCAGAAGTTCGATGAAGAAACTTTCGAAAAAACAGTCTGGCATCAGTCAGAGCTTGTCGGCAAGAAAAAAGAGTTGGCTTCGGCCATGAGAATCAGCGGTCCGTCTGTAATGTTCTTCACTCCTTTCCCGTACGTGTACGGTGAAATCAAATAAGGAGAAGAACGACGGTAGTTGGCAGGGGCTCGGCAGATGCCGGGCCCCTGTTTTATTATTATTATTATTATTATTATTATTATTATTATTATTATTATTATTATATTTTTTAATTTTAATTTTAATTTTTATCTTTTTACTATTATATTTTTTATTTATAATTTATCTTTTTATTTTAATTTTATTATTGATTTTGTTTTTATTTATCTTTTTTCTTTTTTACTTTATTATTATTATTTTTTATCTAATTTTAAATACTTATTTAATTTCATAATTTACAATTTTCAATTTATTTAATTTTTTATTTTGCTTACTTTGCTTTTTATTTAATTTGTTTTAAAAACCTGTTTTAGGTAATCTTTTTTCTGTAACTTTTCTTGTTGTAATTTTAATTTTATTATTAGATATACTAATCAGTTTTTCTTCTCCAAAATTAATTTCAAATTCAACTAGTTTGTCATTTTTTAAATATCCTTCTGGAGATTTTATTTCCTCTATAAAATATTTTCCTGGTACGATACCTTCTATAGTAAATAACCCATTTTCATCAACTTTCATATTTTCATATACAAGCTTTTTATTCTCATCATATATATTAAAAATTGCTCCTTCTAATTTCTCATTAGTTTCATATGATATTTTTTCAATAGTAACTGTTGTCGGATTTTTAGGATAAGTTATTTTACTATTTTTTATTGTTATTTCATAAGAAACTCCAGCTAATGCATAATCTTGAAGATTACTATTTGGCGCCTTTCCGTATAAAATTGGCTTTGTATCTATACTTGCATCAACATTTAAAATAAAATCACCTTCTTTATCTAATTTATCTATTGGTATTAATACTTTAAATTCAGTATTATTTTCTAATACTGTTTTTTCTTTATTATTCAAGTTAGTAATTTTAATACTGTCAATATTTGATTTTTCTATTTTTAGATTAATTTCATTAATATCAATATCTGATTCTATCTTAAACTTTTTACTTATATAGTTTTTATCAATCTCATCTATGTTCCATTTTTCATCTATACTTTTGATTTCTATATTTGGATCTTTATAAGTTTCATTACTACTTTTAGCTTTACTTACAATCTGTTTTATAGCATTTAAAGTTCTTTTTCCAGCTTCTCCTATTGGCTTAAATTTCTTATCTATATTGTAATCATATAGTATACAATATACAGCCATTTTAGTAGCAGTAAAAGCTTCATCTACATCTTTTACTCCTAAAGACTCCAAACTCTTATATGGATATCCATTAATTATAACTCTTCTAACTAATTGATTATCTATCATCTTATCTATAGTAACAGAATAGTCATCTACTTCTCCTACTCCATCTAATTTTTTATTTAAACAATATGCCGGATATTCTTTCCCATTATTTTTATAAAAAACTTTTGTAACTACTATTGTTCCACCAGTAGGAATATTAATAAGTAAACTTTTACACTTTCCTTTAGAATATAAATCAGCTTTTTCTATACTAAATTCTTTAGCATATAAGTTATTATTTATAAAACATAAAATTGTAGTAAAAAGTATTATAATAGCAATAATTTTAATTATAATCTTATTCTTCATTTTTCCTCTCTTTCTTTTATATATTTTCATCAGTGTCTAATAAGCTAGCTTTTACACATCTTCTATATTCTTCTTTATTTTCTACACATGTAATTAAAGTCAGTTCGTTCTTTTTATTATCAAAAACACTCCAGTCAGTATCTAATATTATTCTTTTTTCATAAACTTCATAAATATATTTTTTACCATCAAAGAAATAGAAAATTCTATCTCCTATATTTAAATTTTTAATATTTTTAAAATAGTTAACCTTATATCCTCTATTATGTGCGGCTAAGCCTATATTACCATTTTCTTTTTTTGTATTTTCAAAGTGTCCAATATATTTATTTAAAGTTTTAGAATCTGTACCTTCTGAAATTTTTGCTTTTAAATTTATTGAACTAATTTCTAATCTCCACTCTTTATCTTGCGATTTAACTTCTCTATTTGAATCAACTATTAACTTATAATTTTTATCTATATTATCTGTTATTTTGTTAAAATAATTAATTTGAGTTTTTTCTTTCATATTATTAGTTTCAATTTTGTAAAATAAATTAGATTGTAATTTTGAATATAAAAAAATAAAAAGTATAACAATTAGAAATGAAAATATTATTGAAATTTTATTTATTTTGTACACTTAAAATCTTATAAATCACTCCTTTTCTAAGTAAACTTGCATTTATATGTTATAATATTAATAAGGATTCATATTAAAGTAGCAGTGCCGAAAGGAGGCATTTATGTGGCAGAAAAAATAATACGTGCCATTTGGAACTTAGTAAAAGGAATCGCTATTTTGATTTTAGTGATTTTCTCTCTTTTGTACGTGATGAACCTGAATAAGCCCGGCTCGTCAGCCTTAATTACAAAAGATACTAAAGTTTATTCCGACCCTGCTGCTGGATTTTCTTCTGATATAACTCTCACGTCATGTGAAGTTGTTGAAAAAATTGGAGATCCAAATTCGTATGGATATACGAAAATTCGGTTTGACAAATCTGAGATAGGATATGTTCCATCTAGTTACTTACTGGATGTGAGTGGATTAGTACCATCTAATATTGCTGATACAACTCATGTCGCAAAAGTAGATCTTGATAATGTATCCTTGGAGGATTTGTCAGATGATGACATCGTTTGCAGGGCACTTAAAGACTTAACATACGACCAGGAAGAATCACCAGTATCAGGTGTATATGTGTCTGTTAGTGAGAAAAACAATTTTTCATATTTCATTTCGATTCTTGAAGAGCTTCACATTCCATATGGGTATTTCATAAAATGTGACAGTTTTACAAGTATTTCAGATCTCACAAGTTATGTTTCTGAAGAAATCGTAAATACTGAAAGTTTATACAACATTCTTCCACTGACACTTGATCTTACTGGTAGCACGTTCTCACAATATGAGCTTGAAAGACATTTTTCAGATGAGGTTGCATTTTCCGGTGTTCGATCTGGAACTAATTACTGGAGTTTAGTCATGCACGAAGAAAACGTGCTAAATGATTTTGTATCCAGCAAAAACTTTGCAATCGAATATGAAAAAGAAAGGCCAAAAGAGTATATTTCTCTCGTACGCCTTAATAATGAATCCTTGTTATTTTCGAGCTTTCTCGAAAAATACAACAATCTGAATTACTAAAAAACAGAAGCTGCTACTTGCTGGGGGGACTTTTCCCCCTCTTTTTTATTTAATTAATATTTAAACATTTAATCTTTTGGAATTTAAATCGACCTAAGGACTAGGTCTTAGATAAAATTGCAATTTTATGTAGATTTAAAGTAAATAAATAGTAATACTTTTTTCATGTATTGTAAAGCTTTTTTCATCTTACTGTTTCGACCTTTTTCGACTTTTTAAATATTCTAAGATATATATTAATTTTTTATATTGTTTTTCAGAAAAATGTGGTATAATATATTACACTTATATAAAAACTTTTATATAAAATTTTTTTATTTATGGGATGGTAGAAATGAAACTTGCAACAGACAATTCAACTTTAGCTGAAAATAAATTATTAGTCTTATACATCTTAAATAAAGTTGGTAAACCTATTAGCCAAAAAGCTTTATTAGAATTAATTGTTTCAATAACAGAAATGAATTATTTTTATTATCAACAATTCCTTTTAGATTTAATTGAAAATAAATATGTTATTTCTTATGAAAAAGATGAAGAAATACTTTATATGATAACACCTGAAGGGAAAAGAGCAATTGAACTTACTGCAGATATGATTCCAGGAATACTTACTCTACAAGTTGATAATTCTTTAAAATCTAATTTAGATGATATAGAAGATAAATTTTCTATTTCTTCTGACTTTATTCCAATTGATGATAACCATTTTACAGTAAAATGCAAAATAATTGAAAACAACAATATAATGTTTGAAGTGCAAACATTTGCTGGTTCTAAAGAACAAGCCAAAACAATTGTTGATAACTGGAATAACAATGCAGCAGATATTTACCCTAAAATACTTGAACTTTTAACTGAAAAAAAGTAGCAGCACATAGAGATTTTGATTTTCTCTATATGCTGCTATTTTTTTGCTATTTGATAGTCTTATAGA
>CALWZY010000043.1 GCA_944386155.1 uncultured Clostridia bacterium
ATGTCTCTGGAAAAACAGGAATGATTAAATCAACCTTTTTTCCAAATCTTTTTAAGATCATATATGCTGCTAAACTACTTCCGAATAGCATCCCCATCTGGATTTTCATGCGTAAAGATAGCAATATCTTTAGCAATTTTTACTTGTTCTTCTATTTCATCTAAAGTCATATATATTCCTTTCTACTAATATAACTATCTAGTATAAATTAGTTTTCATCCTCATTATTTTCATTTATATCTTTGTTTTCTTCTTTTTTATCTTTCCATTCTTTTGATAGATTTTCTATAATAGAGTCTATTCTTGAACCATATTCTATTGATTCATCAAATATAAATATAAGTTCAGGAGTTGTTCTTAAATTTATTTTTTTAGCAATAGCACTTCTAATAAATCCAGAACATTTTTTAAGTCTTGCTAAGTTTCCTTTGTTACTCTTAGCATTAATCATACTTACATAAACTCTAGAAAATCTTAAATCTGGAGTTGTAATAACTTTCGTAACACTTATCATTCCTGTAATATGAGGATCTTTTAATTCATATGAAATAATATTACTTATCTCTTTTTTTAATTCCTCATCTATTCTATTCATTCTATTACTATTTTTTTGCATATTTCCTCCTAAAGTTATCTTTTAACTTCTTCCATGATGTGAGCTTCAATAATATCTCCTTCTTTGATATCATTGTAATCTTCTATTTGAACACCACATTCATATCCGTGAGCAACTTCTTTAACATCATCTTTGAATCTCTTTAATGATACTAATTTTCCTTCATGAAGTACTACATTGTCTCTTATTACTCTAACTACTGAATTTCTTGCAATCTTACCATCTGTTACATAGCATCCGGCAATAGTACCAACATTAGATACTTTAAATGTTTGTCTAACTTCAGCATTACCAATAATAACTTCTTTATATACTGGATCAAGCATACCTTTCATAGCAGCTTCAACATCTTCTATTGCATTATAAATAACAGAATATGTCTTAATCTCAACTTCTTCTTTTTCAGCTTGTTCCTTTGCTATTGGTTCTGGTCTTACGTTAAATGCTATTATTATTGCATTAGATACTTTTGCAAGTGTAACATCAGATTCTGTAACACCACCAACATTTGAGTGTATAACTTTAACTTTAACTTCATCATTAGATAATTTTTCTAAAGATTGTTTTACAGCTTCAACAGAACCTTGAACGTCAGCTTTAACAATTAAGTTTAATTGTTTTAATTTTCCTTCTTCCATTTGACTGAATAAATTATCTAATGTAACTCTTGAAGTTGCATTTAATTCTTTTTCTCTTTCTTGACGTTTTCTTCTTTCAATCAAATGTTTAGCCATTTTTTCATCTTTAACTTCATAGAAAGTCTCTCCTACATTTGGAACAGATGTTAATCCTATAATCTCTACTGGTGTAGATGGTCCAGCTTTTAGAACATTTACACCTTTATCATTTGTCATAGCTCTTATTCTACCTATTGTAGAACCAACAACTATAGTATCACCTACATCTAAAGTACCTCTTTGTATAAGCATTGTAGCAACAGGTCCTCTAGATTTATCAAGTTTAGCTTCAATAACAGTACCTTTAGCTTGTTTCTTTGGATTAGATTTTAAATCTAACATATCAGCTTCTAATAATACCATTTCAAGTAAGTTATCAATTCCTATATGTTTTTTAGCTGATATTGGAACATAAATTGTATCTCCACCCCATTCTTCTGGAACTAATCCATATTCAGTCATTTCTTGTTTTACTTTTTCTACATTTGCACCTTCTAGATCTATTTTATTTACTGCAACTATAATTGGAACTTCAGCAGCTTTAGCATGATTTATAGCTTCAATTGTTTGAGGCATAACACCATCATTTGCAGCTACTACTAATATTACTATATCCGTAATTTGAGCTCCTCTAGCACGCATACTTGTAAACGCTTCATGTCCTGGTGTGTCTAGGAAAGTAATTGATCTACCATTTATATCTACTTTATAAGCACCTATATGTTGAGTAATTCCTCCAGATTCACCTTCAATAACATTTGTTGATCTTATAGCATCTAGAAGAGATGTTTTACCATGATCAACGTGTCCCATAACACAAACTACTGGTGCTCTTGTTATTAAATCTTTTTCATCATCTTCACTATCATCAAATAAGATATCCTCTTCTTTAACAACATCTTTCTTTTTAGCTGTAATTCCAAATTCAGAAGCAACTAAATAAGCCATATCAAAATCAATTTCTTGATTTATTGTAACTAAAGCACCAAGTCCTAATAACTTTTTAATTACTTCACTACTTGTAATTTTCATTTCTGCTGCTAAATCTTTAACTGTTATACTTGATGGAATTGTAATCTCTGTTAATTTGAAGATTTTTTGTTTATTTCTGTTTTCTTGTTTACCTTTTTTCTCGCTTCTTCTTCCTCTTTGAGTACTTAGGTCATAATAATCTAACATATCCACATTAGATAAAGTACTTTCTTTCTTTAAATGTCTTAATTTATCAGAACTAAAATCTTCACCATTATTTTTTCTCTTATTTTTCTTAGGCTTTGGCTCATCATTGTTATAATTTCTATTACTCTTTTGCTTATCAATTACCTTATTTGCATATTCTCTTACACTTTCTTTTTCAACAATATCTGCAGACATAATATTGTTTATCTTTTTATCAATACCTTTTTCATCAAGCTTTCTTTGAGAATTATTTCTACCTTGATAATTATTATTTTTATTTTGATAATTATTATTGTTATTATTATTTCTATTTTGGAAGTTATTATTTTTATTATTTCTATTTTGATAATTTGAATTATTATTATGATAATTGTTATTTGTATTATTATTTCTACTTCTTGTATTATTACTTGAATTTGTATTTGCATTTATATTAGAATTATCATTTTTAGATGTCTCTTCAACTTTTTTATCTTGATTTACTTCTTTTACTTCTGCTTTTTCTTGCACTTCTATCTTTTTTACCTCACCTGCAGTAGGTTCTGCCTTTTTCTCTCCTATATTTTCTGTCTTTTGTTTTGTATCTTTATTTTTTTGTGGAATTCCAAAAAACTCTGCTACAGACATAGGTTTTTTAGTTTTCTCTCTATAAACTATATTGTAGTCTTTATTTCTGTTTTTCTCGACAAACCCAATATCATTTTTTCTAGTATCTTTTTTCTTTATCTCATTTTTCTTTTCGTCTTGATCATTAATAATAACTTCTCTTCTAATAATTACTGGTTGGTCTGATACCTTCTCTTTTTTCTTCTCATTTTTCACTTGATTATTTTTTTCTTTCTCCATATTTTTCCCCATAGCTTTCTCTATTTTTTTTGCTTCCTCCTCTGTTATTGAACTTAAATGACTTTTAGCATCAATTCCTAAACTACTTGCCTTTTCTAGTATATCTTTACTATTTAAGTTTAGCTTTTTTGCTAATTCATGTATCTTTATTTTTTCCATTTAGTATCACCCCCATTAATTATTTTTAAAATTGCTTCTGCAAAATTTTTATCTTTAATAGCAATAATAGCTTTATTGTATTTTCCAATAGCACTGCTATTTTCTTCTATTGTTCCAAAAAATATATATTCAATATTTTTTTCTTTGCATATTTTAATTATTTTTTTAGATGATGCTTCTGCTATATCATTAGCAATAATCACTAAACTTGCATTATTTTTTTCAACAGATTCTTCCGCAGCTTGCATTCCAAAACTAACTTTTCCGTGCTTTAGTTGCAAGTCCAAGTAATCCATTTACTTTAGTCTGCACATTTATCAATTACATCCCTCAAATCTTTATAAATTTCTTCGCTTATTTCCATTTCAAAAGTTCTACTTAATCTGCCTGATTTTTTTAATTTATCTAAACATTCTGTAGATTTACATATATATGCTCCTCTACCTGCTTTTTTTCCTGTCAAATCAATACTTATTTCATTATCTTTATTTTTTACAATTCTAAGTAATTCACTCTTAGGTTTTTGTATGTTACATGCTATACATCTTCTTTCAGGTATCTTTTTCAAACTTCTCACTTCCTAACTATATAATTATTATAAAAATAAACTAATTACTCTTCTGTATTTTCTTCTTGTGAATCCTCATCTTCTTTAACTTCTTCTGAATTTGCTTTTGCAAGCATTTCTCTAAATTGAGATTCACTCTTAATATCTATTTTCCAATTTGTTAATCTTGCAGCAAGTCTTGCATTTTGTCCTGATTTACCTATTGCTAAAGATAATTGATCATCTTGAACAACTACTTGTGCAAATTTTTCATCTTCTTTAACATCAACAGCTAGTACTTGAGCTGGTAATAAAGCTGCTGCAATGTATACTGCTGGATCTTCATTCCATTCAATTACATCGATTTTTTCACCATTTAATTCATTTATAATATTTTGAATTCTTACACCTTTTTGTCCAACACAAGAACCAACTGGATCAATATTTGGATTAGTAGAATATACAGCAACTTTACTTCTACTTCCAACATCTCTTGATATGCTTTTTATTTCAATTAATCCTTCATATATTTCAGGAATTTCAAATTCAAATAATTTTCTAACAAAATCCGGATGACTTCTTGAAACTATAACTTGTGGATTTCCTTTTGCACCTTTTTCTACATCTAGTACATATCCTCTTATTTTATCATTAACTTTATATTCTTCAGTAGGAATTTGTTCTTTAAGAGGCATTATTCCTTCTAACTTTCCAAGATCTAGTATAACTGCTGATCCATCTGCTTTTTGTATTATACCTGTTACAATTTCACCTTTTTTATTGTTAAATTCGTTATAAATTAATTCTCTTTCAACTTCTCTTATTTTTTGAACAACAACTTGTTTTGCCGTTTGAGCTGCGATTCTTCCAAAATTCTTTGGAACTATTTCTACATCTACTGAATCACCAATCTCTAATTTTTTACTTATTTTTCTTGCATCATCTTGAGAGATTTCAAAACAAGGATCTTTTACAGCTTCTACAACTGTTTTTGTAGAATAAATATGTATTTCTCCTGTTTCATGATTAATCTCTACTTTAACATTATCAGCTGAATCAAAGTTCTTCTTGTAAGCTGTAACTAATGCTGATTCTAATGATTCTAGTAAATACTCCTTTTTAATTCCTCTTTCTTTTTCTAATTCTTCCATTGCAATAACTAATTCTTTCATGTCTATTGCTTTCATTTTTTATTCCTCCTTTAAAAATTACCAATCAAAAATTACTTTAGCAGATGCAATATCTTTTATATCTATATCAAGAATTTCTCCTTGACTTTCAATCTTTAATAATCCGCTTTCAAAACTCTCTAGTTTTCCTTGTATAGTTTTTGTATTATTTATTTTCTTATATAGTTTTAGTTCTATATTTTCTCCTATAGCATCTTTAAAATGTTTCTCTTTTCTTAAGTTTCTTTCAAGTCCTATTGAAGATACTTCTAAAAAATACTGTTCTTTAATGAAATCTTTTTCATCTAATATTGGGTCGATTACATTATTAACCTTTTCGCAATCTTCTATTCCAATACCTTCTTTAGAATTAATGTAAATTCTTAGATAAAAATCTCTTCCTTCTTTAAGATATTCAACATCATATAATTCATAACCTAAATCAGTTATTTCCTTTTCAATAAGTTCTTGAACTTTGCTTTCTATATTCTTATCAGCCAAGGAATTTCCCTCCTATCAATAATTAAAGAGTGGAATTTGTTTCCACTCTTCTCTTTCCTTCGTTATGTACATAAATATTATACAATCTTTTTACACTAATTGCAAGCTTTTTTGCACTTTTTATGCAAAATATTTTAAATTAAATCCTGAACATTATAACTCGTTCCATCATTACTTATTACTATAATTGTATTTGTTTCTTTGTTATTATCTACTGTTACAACATTTTCTATTCTAACGATATTATTTGCAATAATATTATCATTTGCTACTAAATTCTCATTTAATACATTTGATGTAGATAAATCAACATATTTTATATCTCCGTTTTCACATAATAATAATAAAACAAGTTTTGAATAATTCTCTCCTAAATAACCAAAATTTATATCAATTACTTTTTCAGTAATATTTTTTATCTCATAACTCTGATCTTTCTTTAAGTTTGAACTTGGATACAAAATATTAAAATTATTATTAATATCCTCAAGCTTAATATATACTTTACTTTCATCAATAATAGCTGAGAAAATACCTTGTTCATCATAATCTTTAATATTATATGAAGTTTCTTTATCAATATTTTCTGTTGTCTTAACTATTTTTGATTCATCAAATTCAGGATAATTATAATCTATATTATTTTCATTTGTTATATTATTTGAAATATTATTTACATTATTAGTATATGGAGTATCTGTATCTTCTGTTATATCATTTACAAAAATAATGCAAAAAACAGCAATCGCTATAATTCCAATAAGTACTAATAATGCAAGAAATATAACTATAGATTTTATACTTTTTTCAGAAATCTTTTTAGCCATTTAATATCACCTCATCTATTGTTTTATAATAAGAAGTATCTTTAGCTTTATTGTTTATAAAATCATCTACAATGTTTTTACTAGCAGTTCCAAATATTGATGCCATTTTAAATGACTGCCAAATAGTAAATATCGAAAAAGCAATTATGAAAATTATTATTATAAATAATTTAATGTCAAATTTTCCTGGATCTTTCTTTTTGCTTTTTCTTTTACCTATTTTATTTACATTTATTTTATTAGCTTTTCTTTCCATTTTTACTCCTTTAAATATAAAGTATATAATAATGATAACATATAAAAAATATAAAATAAACACTAATAAAATAAAAATAAAATAAAGACTGATAAAATAATAAAAATATTTATTAGATATAAATAAAAATAAAGCTAAATAAATTTTAATATTAAAATCTATTTAGCTTTATATATTTACTATCATCATCAAATATTATTTAAAAAATTCTTCAAATTCTTTTTCAGATATTGTTTCTTTTTCAAGAAGAGTATTTGCAACAGCATTTAATATATCCATATGAGAAAGAAGTATTTTTTGAGCTTCAACATATGCTGTATCTATTAATTGTTTTACATCTCTTCCAACTTCATCTACTATATCTTCACCAAAGATTTGAAGTTCATATGGTTCATCAACTTTCAAAGAAATTGGCCCTAAAGAAGAACTCATACCATATACTGTTATCATGTCTCTTGCAATTCCTGTTGCAACTTCAATATCATTACTAGCCCCTGTTGAAATATCATCTAGTGCTATTTTTTCAGCAGCTCTTCCTCCTAGAAGTGAAATTAATCTTTCTTCAAGTTCTGTTTTTGAAACATAATATTTATCTTCATTAGTTTTATACATTGTATATCCACCTGCAAGACCTCTTGGTATAATAGATATTTCTTTTACATTTTTTTGAGTCTCTAAAAATCTACTAACAACCGCATGACCTGCTTCGTGATATGCTGTAAGTTTTTTATCTTTTTCAGAAACAACTCTATTATGTTTTTCTAAACCTACTGTAATCTTCTTAACAGCAGCATCTATATCTTCTTTTTCTATTTCTCTATGGTTATTTCTTGTTGCAATTATTGCAGCTTCATTTAATAAATTAAATAATTCTGCACCTGTAAAACCAGCTGTATCTCCAGCAATTTCTTTTAAATCAATATTATCTGCTAATCTCTTATCTTTAGCATATAACTTTAAAATATCTTCTCTTCCTAATAAATCTGGTGCTGGAATAGTAATTTGTCTATCAAATCTACCAGGTCTTAATAAAGCTTTATCAAGCATCTCTGGTCTATTAGTTGCAGCTAAAACAATAATCGTTTCATTAGTATCAAATCCATCCATCTCTACTAATAATTGATTTAATGTTTGATTGTTTTCACTTTCAGAGCCACTATTACTTGTTCTTCTAGATCCTATTGCATCAATTTCATCAATAAAGACTATACATGGTGAAATTTTTCTTGCTCTTTCAAATAACTTTCTTACTCTTGAAGCGCCAAGTCCTGCAAACATCTCTATAAATTCTGAACCACTCATTGATATAAATGGTACTCCTGCTTCTCCAGCAATAGCTCTTGCAATTAGAGTCTTACCTGTACCAGGTTTTCCATATAAAAGTATACCTTTTGGAATTCTTGCTCCCATATCTTTAAATCTTTTAGGCTCTTTTAAAAATTCAACAATTTCTTCAAGTTCAGCTTTTTCCTCGTCTAAACCTGCAACATCTTTAAACTTAACACCTGTATCATTTTCATCCTCTGTACCATAAACTTTTCCTTTATCACCAAGACCTTGCATCTTAAATATCATAACCATAAGTATAATAATTAAAATAGTTGGTAATATGCTGAAAATATTTTCAGAAACTGTTATAAATGCACTAGGATTTTTTAAGTCTACTTCTAGTTCATTATCCTCTTTTAATTGTTCATTTATAAATTCCATAAAAGGTTGAAGTGAATTTACTTTTGCAGTTTTTTCATCATCTGAATCTTTATATTTAGCAGTAACTGTAGAACCTCCAACTGTCATCTCTATTTTTTCTATTTTACCTTCTATAATATCATTATAAAGTTCATCATATGTTATTTCTTTATCATCTTTTTTATCAAATACAAAGAAATATAAAGATGCTACAATTGCAGCAATTAAAATAAGAGCAATGAAAAATAAAATATAAAATTTTACTTTGCTTTTTTCTTTTTTCTGATTCTTTTTATTATCTTGTTTCTTATCCATATTATTAACTCCTTATATCTCAGAACCATCTGGTTCATCTGGTACTTCGTTTTCAGATTCTTTTTTATCTTTTACTTCTTTCTTTTCTGTTTCTTTTTTATTTTCTTCGTTTTTTTCTTTTTCTTTGTCTTTTTCCTCTTTCTTCTTTCTATCTAGTTCTTGCTTTTCTTCCATCTCTTTTTTCACTTCTTTTTGAACATTTACTATTCTAATAAGTTCAATTTGTTGCTTAATCAGTTCTGATTTAATCATCAATATAACTGCAGAAATGTATATATATGCAATTATTATAAATATGTAATCAAATATATCAATATAAATACCAAAACATGTATTTAATATAGAATATATTACTGTAAGTATAATTGAAAGTGTTGATGCATAAAGAGATAATGAATAAATAGCTCTAAACTTAATCTTTATTTTAGAGAAGAATAATAATAAATATGCAAGTACTACAAGTAAAAGTGCTGTCATAAACCAGTATAAAAAAATATTTAACATATTAAGTAGTATGTAAAATACAATTCCCATTATATACGATTCTTTAGGAATACTATTAACATCATTTATTAAATCTGCTTTTGTAAAATCTCCAATTGGAACTCCTGCAGAATTAATTAAATCTTGCAAAAATAAAATCTCTTGTGAATTTTTCTTTTCTTCATCTGTGACTTTTAATTCAGAATTAGTATAAGTAAAGTCTGGAATCTCTTTGTCTATTAAATTTCCGAAGAGATCCATATTTTACTATTATATTGCCAATTTCAAAACCAGTTAATATTATTGCTAATATTAGAGACATTTTGAATACGAAACCAGCTGCTTTTCTAAATTTTTCAGGTATAAATAATAAATAATCTTCTAAATCTATGATTGCAATTTTTAACCTTCTTAAAAAACCAATTTTCTCTAAATTATTAGTACTTTCCATTTTTAAATGTACTCCCTTCTAATATTAGTATTTACATTAAGAGGAGAGATGTCAATTTCAATTTCATCATTTATTTTTACATCTTTACCTTTTATATCTAATACTATATGATTCATTCCGATTTTTCCTAAAACTCTACATTTTGAACCATTAATTTTATAATATATGTGTTTATCTTTAAATATATCAAAAAAAGAATTTTTTAATATTCTAATTTTATCTATAATTTTAAAAGTATCATTATATTTACCTGAATTAAGCCCATCAATATATCCAATTTGTGCTATTGCAATTCTACTATTTTTCTTAATCTTTTCTGAACAAGAATATCCAATAGTATCACCTTTTCTTACGCTTTTTATTTCACAAATATTAGTATATAATTTACCAATTTTTCTTAAATTATATTTATTTTCTATTTGAAGTCTTCCTAGAAAAGCTGACCCAACTCTTACTGCGTTTAAGTGCATTTCTGGATATTTTAAAAATGCTGATGAATTGCATATATGAAGGTCTCCTGTATCTATATTATTTTTCTTTAGCTTTTCTACTGAACTAATAAATAAATCAAATTGTTTTTGAGTGTTTTCTTTATTCTGTGAATATGAATATGAAAAATGTGAAAAAGTTCCTACTATTTTTAACTTTTTACTTTCATCAGATTTTAAAACTTCTATTAATTCATCTAAATCTTCATACTTAAAACCATATCTATTAAACCCTGTATCTATTTTTATCTGTACTCTTTGAACTTTATCTTTATTTTTCAAAATTCTATTTAACACTTCTATATCTTCAAAAGAAGTTAATGAAATAATTACATCTTTATTCACTAATTTCATAAGGTCAGTTCTTATTGAAGTTCCACTTAAAAGCATTACATCATTATCTATTTTTGCTCTTTTTAATTCTAAAGCCTCTTCTACTGATGATACAGCTAAAATTTTAATCCCATTTTTTATCAAGAATTTAGAAAACTCCACAAGTCCAAGTCCATATCCATTACCTTTTACTACTCCAATTATTTTAGGAGATTTTCCTTTATCATCTACTGCACTTCTTTTTACTATGCTTTTTATAATATTAATATTATGTTTTAAATCTTCTTTGTTTATTCTTAATACTTTCAATTAAAATTAACTCCATTTTATTTTTTATTATCTTCTTTAGATTCTTCTTTTTTTATTTCTTTACTCTTTTCTTTCTTTTCTGTTAATTTCCTTTTTAAAGTTCTAAGTCTTCTATAATTTTTCTCTGTAAATTTATAAAGTTTATATTTTAAAGGACTAAATGGCATATAAACTTCACCAATAAATTCTGTAAATTCTGCTCCAAATCCTTTTTTAAATCTATATAGACCATATTGTGGATGTGATTCATCAACTACGCCAGATACACCTCTAAAATCATACATATCGCATCCATTTTTTATAGCTTCTTTTATCATTTCCCATTGAAGTAAATAATTTGGCATTAAGTTTCTGTGTCTGTTACTACTTGCACCATATAAATACCAAGTTTTATTACCATACATAATAGGGATAATTCCAGAAATTGCTTCACCATTATAATAAGCCATAAGTAATTTCATATGCTTTGGTGCTAATTCGTCATACATTTTTTCAAAATATTCTAAAGATCTTATTATGAAATCATCTCTTTTTCCTGTTTCAACCATAATATCGTGAAATGTTTTCATTTCTTCTTTTCCAGCTTCTTTAACTACTACACCTTTTCTTGCAGCAAGTCTTATATTATATCTAGTTTTTTGATGAAATCCTGCCATTACTTCATCTTCAGTTTTTCCTTTTAAATCTAATCTAAAAACAAATCTTGGTTGAATTTCATCTCTAAAATCTTTAGCATCATCTTTTATTTTATAATCTAAAAGTTCAACTATTCTTCTAAATTCTAAATCATCTTTTTTAATATCAGGTTCCATTCTATAAACAAAAGCATTATATTTTTTTCCAAGCTCTATAATTCCATCTGTTAATTGTTTTAATACTTTCTCATCATGAATGTCACACACAGGTCCTCTTGAAGAATACATTAAGTTTCCGAAAAAAGGAATTTTTCTAATCCATACACATATACTTCCTATTATTTTTCCATTTTCATCTTCAGCAAGAACCACTTCTTTAATCCATGCAGTTTTTACTCTACCCCATTCTAAAGATTGTTGAAAATTACAACGTTCATGTCCTTCTAAAAATTCAGTATATTCTTTTGCTGATTCTTCACTATTTACAAATCTCATTTACTTACCCCTTATAAATTTATTTCTCTGTTACTTCCATACCATCTTTGGTATCTTTTACATTATAACCTTTTTCATTAAGCAAGTCTCTTAATCTATCAGATTCTGCCCAATTTTTATTTTCTCTTGCTATTTTTCTACTTTCTATTATTTCCAAAATTTCTTTTGGTAATTCCACTTTTGAAATTTCTGAAACTTCGTTTAATTTTAATCCTAAAACTTGATCAAAATCTAATAATAAATCTGCAAATTTTTTAGATTTAACATTATTTTTTGCAACATCCCAAACTACACTCATTGCAAGTGGCATATTTAAATCATCATTTATTGCCTCTAAAAATCTATTTTTATATTCTGCTATCACTGAATCTTCTACATCTTCAGTTCCATTTAAGTGTTTTTGATATGCATCTTTTAATCTATTTAAAGCAACTTTTGCAGAATCTAAAGCTTCCCAAGTAAAGTTTATTTTATTTCTATAGTGTGAAGTAAAATTAAACATTCTATATACAATAGGATCATATCCTTTTTCCATTAAGTCTGCCAAAGTATATAAATTATTTAAACTTTTTGACATTTTTCCACCATTTATAAGTAAGAATTCACAATGCATCCATGTTTTTGCTGGAATATGTCCTGTACATCCTTTACTTTGAGCAATTTCATTCTCATGATGAATTGGAATATGATCTATCCCTCCTGTATGAATATCAAAAAAATCACCTAAATATTTTCTACTCATTGCAGAACATTCAATATGCCATCCTGGATAGCATTTCCCGAAAAATGAATCCCATTTCATAATATGATTTTCTGGTGCTTTAATCCAAAGAGCAAAATCTGTAACGTTTTTCTTTTCACTATCAAATTCTACCCTAGCTCCTGCTTTTTGTTCTTCTGCACTAATATTAGATAAAACTCCATATTTATCTAATTTTGAAGTATCAAAATATATTGTATTTTTAGTCTCATATGCATAACCATTTTTAATAATAGTTTTAACATACTCTTCCATTTCTTTAATATGTTCTGTTGCCTTGCATATTATCTCAGGTTTCCATATATTTAATTTATCTAAATCTTCCATAAATTTTTCTGTATAAAAAGCTGCTATTTGATATGGATCTTTATTTTCTCTTCTTGCAGCTTTTGCCATCTTGTCTTCGCCTTCATCAGCATCAGACTCTAAATGACCTACGTCAGTTATATTCATAGCATGTTTTAATTTATAACCATTATATCTTAAGACTCTTCTTAAATTATCCATAAATAAATATGCTCTTAGATTTCCAATATGAGCATAATAATACACAGTTGGTCCACATGAATATAATCTCACTTCTTTTTTATCAATAGGCTCAAAAATTTCTTTTTCTCTAGTAAGTGTATTATATAACTTTATATCCATATTTCCTCCCT
>CALWZY010000044.1 GCA_944386155.1 uncultured Clostridia bacterium
TTGACATTTTCTTTCACATCAACATCTTTTGCAGCTGAAACCAATTCTTATGCAATACCAACTGATACTGACACCTATATGTCATACAACCTTCCAAATGATGCTGTTGTACTTTATCAGAGCGAAGACGGTATTATTTATCAATCTTCAGTTGAAGATTATCAACCTTCAACTCAATCCATGAATTATAATGGTGTATGGATTGATAAGGATAAAATGAAGTTGGGGAGTTTTAGTATTGTAAATCCACATACAATTGTTAATAAAACCAATGGTACATTTAAAATCGAATCTAATGATCCTAACGTATCTGCAGAAATGATTTTATATGGTTCAGGAACCCTTTTAGCCGATAAAATTATTAGCCCGGCTGATGGTGATGTTCATTTTTCCTTTAAAAGTAATGTAAAAAATTTAACTGTTCAATATTCAGTTGTAAAAAAATCACGAACAGCAGGAATGCGGCTTAATTGTTGGCTTTGGTAACGTAAAAAACTAAATATTTCATGAACTTATATACTTATTAACTTGTTATACTATTCATCACAACCTATCGTACTCAGCAGACAGGAAACCACTTAGTTTCCTGTCTGTATTTTATAACAATTAAAAAGTACCATAGATACTAAAATACATCTAATATCTATGGTACTTATCATTCTCTAAAAATGTCTTCCGCCTCTTCTGTCTCCACCTCTTGGATTTCTGTATCTTGGTTCATATTTACTTCTATCTATATCTTCATTATAGTTATTATACTCAGTATTTGATTCTTCATTATCACTATCATTTTGATTTTCTGTTGAATCTTCTGTTTTTTCTACTTCAGCTGTATTATCGTTATTATAGTTATCATCAAAGTCATCATCAAAATCGTCATTATATTTTTCTTCATATCTTCTTAATTTCTTAGATTTATCATAAGCTATTGCTCCTAGAACTATTGCAATTAATACTGGAAGAGCAATACTTCCAATTAAAATACCTTTTTCAACTTTTTCTTTATCTAAATCAAAAGGTAAACCTTTATTTTTTTCTTCTAATCTAGCCTCAGCTTCTTTATCTTCTGGATAGATAACTTCTTCATTAGCTTCTGGTATATCTTCTGCTGATTCAACAAATCTGATAGAATATGTTGCATATTCTTTTTCATCATCTAATACTGTTATTAAAACTTCATAAACAAATTCATCATCTTCTGAACCTTCATTTACTTTTATCTCTGTTTTTGCACCCTCAAAATTTACAGTAGATTTCACAAGTTCTTTTAATTCATCAATAGATGAAAATTTAACATTTCCTATTACAACATAATAATTATATATATTTGTATTAAATTCTTGATTTAATTCATATCCGCTTATCTCTAAAGATGAAAGACCTATTCCACCATTTTCCTGATTTTCTTCTTTTTCTTCATTTTCATCTTCTTCATCTATTTTATTAGGAGTTACTTCTTCTTCATCAACTTCTTTTGTTACACGTATTGTATATGTTTTCTTAGTTCCATCTTCTGCAGTTACTGTAACTTTAATTAAATTTGTACCACCTTTTAAGTTAGTATTACCTGATACAGAATATTTTGCTTTTGAACTAGATGTTGTTGCATATACAGATAAGCTATTTACATCACTTGGTACTTTAACATTATATGTTGTAGTATTTTTATTAAATCCTGAGAAATCGTATTTTGATGGATTTACTCCTAGCATCTTTAATGTTGCATCTGATGATTTTGATGAGCTTGAGCTTCCTCCTGAACTACTGCTTCCACCAGATGAACTAGAACTTGCTTTTTTAGCAGTTATCGTAACTGATTTATTAACAGGAACATCTGTATTGGGACTATTTGCATCAGTTATATCTCCAGATATTTTAACTGTATAAGTACCAGCTTTAGAAGGTTTAACTGTATATTTTTTAGTAACAGTCTGATTTTTTCCTTCCATATTAGCTCCGACTATTGATCCTGATGCACTACCTGAAACATGTACATTCCATGCTGCTGCTTTTACAGTTACTGTTACAGTAACACTTTTTCCTACTGTAACTGACTTTGAACTTGCAGATATTGATGCTGATGCAGCTTTAACATTTGAAAACATTAATATAAATAACCAAAAAGCTACTGTAATTGATAAAATTTTTAATTTCTTGCTCATTAAAATTTCTCCTTTGTTTCTTACAATGTAATCTTTTTACTTTCATTTAAATGATTAACTACTGTTAATAAGTCTGATGAAGATATTGTATCACTTCTATTTGCGTCACAAGCTTTTTTATAAGCGTCTTTTAAAGGTTTGTTTCCATTTAAATGATTAACTATACCTAATAAATCTGAAGAAGTAATATCTCCATTTCCATTGACATCTCCAAGTACTACTATATCATACTCTTTACCGTTTATTGTAACTATATAACCAGTAGCAAGAACTGCTGAAGTAGAAGTAATCTCTTTACCACTACTATCTTTTATCTTAGCGTCTTTATATGTGTTTTTAATATTGCTTACTTTACCACCCGGAGCAAGATCAACTAATTTTTCATCTTCTACTATTTCAAAAGGTTTTGATGGCTCTGGATCTTCAGGTTCTTCCTCTTTTTCATCACATTTTACTAAGTAATCTTTACTTATATAGCCTGTAACTTTCGTTCCATTCCATTTTTTCTTTGATTTGTCATAAGATGTTGCTTTGTAATAAGTAACTTTATAGAAGTTTCCAGATGATCCTTTCTTAGCAACTACCATACCTCTTCTTGCTTTTCCTAAAGATGTAGATGTTGTACTTGCACTCTTTCTAATATTTACACTAGAGTTTACATTAACCCAGTAAAAATCTCCTTCACTTTCTTTTAATGTAGTTTCTTGTTGTACTGCTTGAGAAGGCATATCATCATATACTGGTATATTAAATGTTAAAGTCTTATCTAATAATCCTTCATTTGTGTAATATGTAAATAAATTATATGCTTGACTCATTGGATCCTGAATATTTGTCATATATTGATGTCCAAAGAAATAACTTGAAGAATAAGTTTTCTTTCCATCAGATTCTTGTAATATCTCATTTCCTACAACATCAAATTTATAAAAATATTTAGTATTTTGTCCTGCACTAATATAATTATTTGCTAAAACTATTGTAGCGCCTTCTATAATAGCAGTTCTAGGATCTGTCCATCCCATTTCTCTAGCTTTTTTTAGACCTCTTTCTACAGCACCTGATCCGTCAGTTGCTCCATAATTGTAGAAATTATATAGTCCTTCATATCCATCTACAGTTCCAGATACTGCTTTTGGAAGAGTATATGTACCATTACTCTTCTTAGTTCCTTTTCCTACTTCTTGGAATATTGTAACTAAAATATGCATAGCACTAACTTTTGATTCTTCTGCAGCATCCATAATTGCATCTACATATGAATATTTTTTACCATTTACCGTAAAAGTTCCACTTAAGAAACTATTTTTAGCTGCATTTGTTATTACAGATTTTGTTATATGTTCATCATATGATAAATCTAGAAATTGAAATACTTGAGCTTCACTTAAAAAGTTTCTTGGGTCTAAATAATAGTTTACTGTTGATGCTGATGCACAATAGTAATTACTATCTCCTTCTTTTCCACAGATACATAAAGCTTTAGGATCCATTACAGTTGATCCACTTTTAAAATAAATAGTATTTTTCTTACATTTATTTTCTGCTGAAGATGATGTTAATTCGTCCCAATCTATTCCTGTATAATAAGCTTTAAATATCCAATTTGGATGAAGCTCTTCTAACTTTTTTAAATATGTTTGATAACTTTTTGGGAAAGCTGAAATTCCTGACTTAACATATTGAGTGTAACTTTTGCTCATAGTTACAGCATTACTCTCATTTTTTACGAAAAACACACTAAATGTTACTGTTAATATTGAAAAAATTAATAAAATTGATAATAACTTTTTAGAAATATTCATTCGTATACTATCCTCCATTTTATCTAAAGTAACAATCTTTTACATATATAGTATATATTATCTATTTTTTGACGTCAACAGCTATAAAGTATTTTTTTCCGATATTTTGTGGTATAATATTAGAAAAATTTTGTGAGGTAATTATGAATAAACCAGAACTTTTATCACCTGCTGGTGATTTTGAATGTCTAGTAGCTGCTATTCAAAATGGTGCAAATGCAGTATATCTTGGAAGTAGCATGTTTAGTGCAAGAGCAAGTGCTACTAATTTTGATTATGAAGAACTAAAAAAAGCAATAGAATATGCTCATTTAAGAAATGTAAAAATAAACTTAACTTTAAATACATTAATTAAAAATCAAGAATTTTCTGATGCTTTTGAGGTCGCAAAAAAAGCTTATGAATTTGGTGTTGACGCAATAATCGTACAAGATTTAGGGCTTGCAAAACAATTAATTAATGCTTTTCCTGATATGCAAATACATGCAAGTACTCAAATGACAGCACATAATTTAGAAACTGTAAAAAAATTAGAATCTTTAGGATTTAAAAGAGTTGTACTTTCAAGAGAATTAAGTATTGATGAAATTAAATATATATGTAAAAACACTAATGTTGAAATAGAAGTATTTATCCATGGTGCTTTATGTATCTCATACTCTGGTCAATGTTTATTTTCAAGTATGATAGGTGGTCGTTCTCGGAAATAGAGGAACTTGTGCTCAATCTTGTAGATTACCATACAAGCTTTTAGAAAATGATAATGAAATTGATAAAGGATACTTATTAAGTCCAAGAGATTTATGTTCAATAGACGAAATTAAGGAATTAATAGATGCTGGAGTTACATCATTTAAAATAGAAGGAAGAATGAAAAAGCCAGAATATGTTGCAACAGTAACTTCTATTTATAGAAAATATATTGATGAAATTATGAATACAAATAAAAATGTAACATTATCGCCTTCTGATTTAACTGATTTAATGCAAGTATTTAATAGAGGATCTTTTAGTCATGGTCATTTAGACTATTTACCAAATAAAGATTTAATATTTAAAGAAAAACCAAATAATATGGGAATATATCTTGGTAAAATATTAAATTATAATAATTCTAAAGGATATATAAAAATAAAACTTCAAAAATCTCTTTCTATAGGAGATTCAATAAGTATTAATGATTCTATATATCATGTTTCAGAACTTATGAAAAACAATAATAATATTAAACTAGCTAATATTTCAGATACTGTTACTATTGGTAGAATGAAAGGAAACAATATTAAGTTAAATTCAAAAATATATAAAATTCAAAGTAAAGAATTATCTGATAAAGCATTAAAAAGTTATTCTAATATAGAAAACATTAAAATTCCTTTAAAAGCTACAATCATAGTACATAAAAATAAACCAATTACTTTAAATGTAGAAACTTTAGAAAAAGAAAGTAGTTTCTTTAATAATATAAATATTACACTTTCCTCTGATATTACACCTCAAGAAGCTACTAATGCTCCTATTACTAAAGATAGAATAATTACTCAGTTATCTAAAACAGGAAATACTGAATTTGAATTTAAAAAAATAAATATTGATTTAGAGGATAATTTATTTGTGCCAAATATTTCTTTAAATGAACTTAGAAGACAGGCTTTATCTAAAATAGAAGATTCGGTTTTAAACAAATTATCAAGAGATTATAATAAAGAATTTAAAAATAAATTTGAAGATACAGATAATACTTTAATTAGTACTAATACTACTAGTATTAAAATGACTAATAAAAAAATAAATATATTATTAAATTTATTACACACTGAATATGATTACACATTAATCAATGGTGTAGATAATGTTTATATTCCTTTTAAATATTTTATAGATAAAAAATATAAAGAAACTATATTGAAAATTACTAATAAATTTAATACACATATTTATCTTCCTACTATATCAAAAGATTATTATTTAAATCTTATTAAAAATAATTTACTAGAAATAACTAAAACATATAAAATTTCTGGAATCGTAGTTTCTAATCTTGGAGAGTTTGGAATCCTAAAAAATATATTTAAAAATAAGGATATTGATATTACAGCAAATTATACTTTTAATGTTTTTAATAATTATTCAGAAGAAGAACTTTCTTCTTTAGGATTTGATACTTTTACTATTTCTCCTGAACTAGATAGATTTAGTATTACTAGTATATTAAAAAATAAAAAAACATCTTCAGAATTAATTATTTATGGAAAAACTCCAGTAATGAATTCAAATTATTGTTTACTAGGAAATTCTAATAAATGTTATAAGGAATGTTTAAGAAAATGTGAAAACAGTAATAAATATTATCTAAAAGATAGAATGGGATTTAAATTTAGAATAATTCCAGATAATTCTCAGACAATAACTACAATTTATAATAGTAAAATATTATCTATTTCTCCTTTAGACTTTGACTCTGATAATTATAGAATAGATTTATTAGATGAATCTATTTTTGAAATTAATAATATAATTTCTACTATAAGATCTGGAAATAGATTAGAAGGTGAAAATTACACAAATGGAAATTTAAATAGAAATATATAAATAAAAAAAGAGGGGCCTTGGCCCCATTTTTTATCCTGAAAGCTAAATTATTACAAATTAAGTGTGTTTAATATTTAAGTGGTCTACTACTTAATTTAATAATCAAATCCATATTATCATCTTTAGCTGCTTTATTTTTTCTAATCATTCCACATTTTTTGCATTTAAATACAATAACATAACCTTTTTTAGAATCAATCTCTATTCCTATTGGTTCTAAATCCCCATGGCATGTTTCTTCTCTATCTCCTGGATTTTTATCAACATGTTTAGAATGAAGACATCTAGGGCAGTGATTTCTACAAGAATAATTTAATTTTTCAACTTTATATCCACAATATTCACATGTAAAACTTTCATCTATTTCTGTAAAATTTGGCATTTTCTTTTCTCCATTATACTAATATAAAAAACTTATAAAATAACAAAGCTCCTATTACTAATAAAACAAATCCTAAAATCTTTATCCTTTTAGCAATAACATTTTGCTCATCTTTTATTTTTATAAGTCTTTCATTTCTACTTAAAAGACGTGCGTCATATACAAATATTATACCTATCATACATAAAATTAGTCCGACTATTGTTAAAAACTCACTCATTCTAAACATCCTTTTAAAAATAAACTCGTATATATATAATAGTTTGTTTTTATAAAAAAGTCAAGGGACCCCTGGCTACAGCCAAAAGTCCCTTGTGATCAGCATAGTTTTCATCCGTCAATCTCCCTTGCAGCTATTTCCAGAAACTCATCAAGAGGTTCCTCGAATCCGACACTTCTTATAGCCTCGATCATCCACTGTTCTGCAGGAGGCTTTTTCGTAAAGTCATCTACTTTCGGGATAATGATTTTAGTTCCCATACTTTCGATGTAACTTATTACCTCCTCTTTAGTAACATATCTTCCCTCTCTTAAGCGGTAATCGATTGCAAGTTCTAACAGTCCATACCCTGGTGTCTCGCGCGAAATGTTGTGCCTCCGGAAAAATATAGTTTTGTCCATATGCTTCTCCTTTCTTAGTGCCTTTGCGGAAAACCGCAACTCTTTTATATTGTTAACATAATAATTATAACATATTTATGCAAATTAGTAAACTTAATTCGTACTTCATAAATCTACAAAAAGTTACAATATTATATTTCTATTCTATCTTGAAACTTATTTTTTACTAATTTTTTTAACTTTTTATTTTCTTCTTTTTCAAGTTTTGGATCTTTACCAATAATTTCAATTGCAATACTTTGTACTAATTTTAAGACTTGCATATCTTCAAATAAATTTGCAATTTTAAATTCAGGAAGTCCATGTTGTTTAGTACCAAAAAATTCTCCTGTTCCTCTTAATTCTAAATCCTTTTCAGATATAATAAAACCATCATTTGTAGCTTTCATTACATTCATTCTTTTTCTGATAACATCTGAGTTTCCTTGATATTTTAATATACAATATGATTTATATTCTCCTCTTCCAACTCTGCCTCTTAATTGATGAAGTTGAGCAAGTCCAAATCTTTCTGCATTTTCTATTACCATTATATTTGCATTTGGTACATTTACTCCAACTTCTATAACAGTAGTAGAAATTAGTATATCAATCTCTTTATTTTTAAACCTTTCCATTATCTCATCTTTTTCTTTTGGTTTCATTTTTCCATGTAAATATTCTACTTTGTAATCTTTAAATACTACATTTTTATATTTTTCGGCAAGCTCTAAAACTGATCTTGCATCTATCTCTTCACTGTCTTCTACTAGTGGGCAAACGATATAAGCTTGTCTTCCTGAATCTATTTGTTCTTTTATAAAATTATTTACTCTATCATCCATTTCTTTTGTAACTGGGAAAGTATCTATTTTCTTTCTATTTGGAGGTAGTTCATCTATTATAGAAATATCTAGATCTCCATAAAGAATAAGTGCTAATGTTCTTGGTATAGGAGTTGCTGTCATAACTAAAACATTTGGGTTATCTCCTTTTTTAGCTATTGTACTTCTTTGTCTTACACCAAATCTATGTTGTTCATCTGTTACAACTAACCCTAAATTCTTAAATACTACATTTTCTTCTAAAAGAGCATGAGTCCCAATTAAAATATCTATTTCACCATTTTTTAATCTTTCTAATATATCTTCTTTTTTCTTTTTACTTATACCACTAATTAAAAGTTCACACTTTATTCCTGTATCATCTAAAAGAGACGTAAAGCTTTCTAGATGCTGAGTTGCAAGTATAGCTGTAGGAGCCATAATTGCTACTTGGTACCCTGATTTTACTGCTTTATAAGCTGCTATTTCTGCAACTACTGTTTTACCAGAACCAACATCTCCTTGAAGAAGTCTATTCATCGGTTTAGAAGATTCTAGATCATTGTCTATTTCTTCAAGTACTCTTAATTGTGCTTTTGTTAATCTAAAAGGTAGTTTATCTATTAATTCAGACATCTTTACGTTTTTATCTAAAGATATTCCTTCAGATTCTACTTCATATTGACTCTTAAGTGAAAGAAGTGCAAGTTGCATAGAAAGTAACTCTTCAAATACTAACCTTTTTCTAGCTTTATTAAAATTCTCAAAATTATCTGGAAAATGTATTTGTTTTATTGCATTGTTTAAATCGCATAAATTATATTTACTAAGTAAGTATTCTGGAAGTGTATCTTCTAATTTTTCATCTATTTCTGCTAATCCATTTTCGATAATTTTTCTTAAAGTATTTTGGGGTAAATTATATGTTGTTGGATATATAGGAATTATCTTTCCTGTATTTTTTAAGCTGTTTTCACTATCAAATACAGGAGATATCATATCTACCTTATTAAACTTTTTATTAACTTTACCAAAAAATTTATACTTTTCTCCCACTTTAAACATATTTTTTAAATATGTTTGATTATACCAAGTAATTTGACATGTCCCTGTATCATCTCTTACTATTAATTTATACATAGTAAAATTTCTTCTAATCTTAATTTCGGACATCCTAGATACAGGTATAGCTTCTATTAAAGCTTCTTCTCCATGAAGAAGATCTATTATCTTTTTAGGAATGCTTCTATCTTCATGTGTTCTTGGATAATATGTAATTAAATCTTCTAAAGTGTATATTCCAAGTCTATTAAGTAATGCTACTCTATTTGGACCTACACCTTTTACAAATTTTACTTCTTTTAATAAATCTGGCACTTTTCTTACTCCTTTTTTATTTATACATTATAATATATCATCTTTTTAGTCTTTCTCCAATACTTTCTCTAATATATATTTAATAAATTAAAGGGTTTATGTTGATTATTATTTGAAATGCTATTATAATAAATTTGAAAAAAGAAATTTTTTCACACTGGAAGGAGCGAAATGTATGGAACGGCTTTGGGAATGTACTTACTGCGACGAGCTTAGAGAGCTCATCAATCAGATCGACTCATCGAAACAACGGAAATATTTCCTTAAGGTCTTTGATCGCATGGGCGAATACGTCACCGAGCATGATGACGAATATAGCATGACCTTCAAGGAGTTTTTCGAGCGGTTCGAACAGTGAAAAAGCGACGGGGTTTCCCGTCGCTTTAATTATTTATTTGAATTTTAGTAATTAATTTTTTTATTTTATATCTGCTATAGACTTGTCAATCCATTTTCTTTCGTAAGGAATCATTCCTAAAATTACAACAACATTACTTACAATCACTATTGGCACTGCTACTTTTGTCATTTCATATAGTTCTTCTAATTCTTTTATAGCTTTATCTAATTTATCAGAATTTTCTCCGGATCTTAGGTCAGAAATAGTTTCTTCTGTTTCTGAAAAAGTATTCTCTATTGTAGATAAATTTTGAATATTACCTATTATAGTTAAAGTTGCCCAAATTGTAAGAACAATCATTATATTTCTTATTACTTGCTGTTTGTTTTCTCTATTAATATCAAATTTATTAATTACTCCTGATGTAGCATATCTACATGCCAATATAATAGAAATTATATTTATTACTATAGTACCTATAACATTTATTTTTAATGATGAAATAGCATTAGCAACTGAATTTACATCTAATACATTTAAATTAGCTATATTTACATTTATAATAATATTTAAAATAAATGTAAATACAAAACTAATAGCAATACTCCATAAAATTAATCTCCAAATATATCCCCATGTGATTTTTCCAACACTACTTTCCATTTTTCTTCTCCTGATTTTTATTTTCAATTAATTCTATATTTTACTATTCTTGACTTTCTTCTTTCTTTGTTTCATTTTCTTCTTTTTTATCAGCTAACCATTTTCTTTCAAGTGGAATCATTAATAATACAACTGCAACATCAACAATTACTAAAACAACTGTCATAGTATTTACAAAATCTAAAATTTCAATAGCAGTATCAAGCTCTTCTTCCTCTTTATCAGTTACATAATCAGAATATCTCTCTGCATATTCTGCATCTTCATTAGCTTCTTCAAAAGCCATGTCTAAAGCTGATTTTATTCCTAAATTTAATAATGCAATAAGTATTGCCCAGATTATTAAAAATATTGTTATATTTTTAATAACACCTGCTCTATTAGAATCAGTAAATTCATATTTTTTCTTAATTTTAGATGTTGCAAGTTTACATGATAAAAATACTGTAAGAACTTCTACTACAACTAATCCAATTAATAAAGTTTTTACAAAACTCATTCCATCATCTAGTGTAAAATCATTAACATCTTCAATCATTGAAGTAGATGCTACTGCTAATATTATACTTAATATAAGCCCTATTACTATTGTCCAAATAATAACTTTTGAAACATATGTAAAAGTTATTCTTCCTGCACTTTTCTCCATTTTTCTTCCTACCTTTCTATATTTTTATTTATTTTTTTAATTGCTTAAAATAACTTTATTTAAAGCAAAACATTAAATACGTATTAATTTTTTATTCTATTATAATTTTAAAAGAAATATTTTACTAGTACATAAATAATTAAAATATATTCACAAATAGCTATCGTTGGAAATCCTATAACAAATCTAACCTTTTTAGTCTTATGCCTACATATTGCCATTCCTAAATTTGTACCAATTCCTCCTCCTAAAAAAGTAATATAAAATAATACTTTTTCTGGAATTCTCCATTTATTTTTCTCAGCTTTTACTTTATCTATAAACATAGCTAAAAATCCTATACAATTTATTATTATTAGATAATATATTATATATCTTACATCTATTACTTCTGATAAATTCATTTTATCTCCTACTTTATAATAATTCTAATTTTAATTATTTTAATATTTAAACAAATAAACTCATTTGATTTGATTGTGTCATTCCCTCTAAACAACCAGCATTTTTTAATAATTCTATTACAGATTTTCCAACTTTACCTCTTTGTTGTATATCATCAATACACATAAATTTTTCTTCATCTCTAGCTTTAGCAATACTTTCCGCTGCAACTGTACCAAGTCCTGGGATACTATTTAATGGTGGACGAATTCCTTCATCTTCCATCAAGAACTTTTTACTATCTGATTTATATAAATCAATAGGTAAAAATTTTATTCCTCTTTCATACATTTCAAGGACTAATTCTAGAATTGCATACATATTTTTATCTTTAGTAGTTGCAGAATTTCCTTGCATATCTATTTCTTTCATTTTATTTATTACTTTTTCTTTACCATGAATCATTATATCGCTATCAAACTCATCTGCTCTTATTGAATAATATGCTGTATAATATGCTTTTGGCTCATGTACTTTAAACCATGCGATTCTAAATGCATTAGTTACATAAGCTGCTGCATGGGCCTTAGGGAACATGTACTTAATTTTCTCACAAGATTTTATATACCATTCAGGTACATCATGCTCTTGCATAATCTTTACAAATTCTGCCCATTTTTCTGGATCTTTTAAAGCCTTACCTTTACGAACTGTTTCCATAATTTTAAATGCATGATTTGGCTCTAATCCCTTTTTCATTAAATAAACCATAATATCATCTCTACAACCTATAGCTTCACTTAGTGTAACTATTCCTTGGTTTATTAATTCTTGTGCGTTGTTAAGCCATACATCTGTACCGTGTGATAGACCAGAAATACTTATAAGTTCACCAAATGTTTTTGGTTTAGTATCTACAAGCATTCCTCTTACAAATTTAGTTCCAAATTCGGGAACACCAAATGTTCCAACTTGTGAATGTATCTGTTCTGGAGTTACTCCTAAAGCATCTGTAGAACTAAATATTGACATTGTTTCTTTATCATCAAGTGGTACTTTTGTAGGATCAATTCCTGTTAGGTCAAAAAGCATTCTTATCATTGTAGGATCATCATGCCCTAATATATCTAGTTTAAGCAAGTTTTGATCTATTGAGTGATAATCAAAATGTGTAGTTATAATATCTGAATTTGGATCATCTGCTGGATGTTGTACAGGTGTAAATTCATATATTTCATGTCCTTGTGGCACAACAATAACCCCTCCTGGGTGTTGACCAGTTGTCCTTTTTACTCCTGTGCAACCTTTTGCAAGCCTCT
>CALWZY010000045.1 GCA_944386155.1 uncultured Clostridia bacterium
GAGGATTAACAATCGAATCTATAGAAGAAAGAAGTATAGAAATAGCTGAAGAACAAGGAATGCTAAAACCAGAAGCAATGAAACAAGAAATAATAGAAGATGCAGTCCAAGAAGGAGAAATTGAGCCACTTCCTGAAGAAGAAATAGATTTTGAAACTGATGAAGAGATAGTAACTCTTCCTGGCATGGAGATGATACCTTTAGAGGAAAGAGATATATCTTCTATTGAAGATCAAACTGGTACATTAGTCTCAGATTTAGAAAATGGAGATATGGAAATTACAACTTTAGAAGAAAGAATGGAAATTACTAAAGATGGTGGAAAGTTTGAAGAGATGTATATTGAAATGCTAGAAAGAGATTTAGCAGAAGATATAGAAAAATATAAGATGTTTGGAGATACATCTGAACTTGAAGCAGAATTAAGAGCAGGATTAGATAAAAAACTTGCAGGAACTGAACTTGTACTAGATGAAGGAGAAAAAGATAAACTTGTACTAAAGGCAGTTTCAAAAGATGAAAGAGATGAAAAAGAAAAGGCTGAAGATGAAGAAAAGAAAAAAATCGCAGAAGCACTTGGAGAAGATCCAGATAATATTTTAGGTATAATCAGATTCAAATCTGTTGATCAAGGTTCTGAAATGACTAATAGAAAATTGAGTTATACTAATGATACTATAGCTGTAAGATTACCTAACAATAATTTTAAGTTATTAGAAGAAGTTTCAGAAGGTACAAGCCCTAATGAGCAAAAGTTAGAGACACCTGATGGTCCTAAGTCTTATATGGAATTAGAAGGTTATAGCATAAATCCTTTAATGAATGGTGTTGCTCCAGCATTAAAAGATACAGCTCATTCTGGATATACAGATTTACTTGCAGGAGAATCAAAAGCAGGAAAAACAAATCCTAATAGTAATAGATATGATGTTATCCAAATAGTTAGAGCTGGAGAAAAGAAAATGGATGACCAAGACTATATTATGTATATAGGATTAGATGGCGAAAGAGTAACAGACGTAGTTACAAATCATGGAACAGGTCTTGATTTTGATAGAGAAGGTGTAGAAATAGATTATCCAGGTGAAGTTTATATTCAGGGAAAAGAATATGATATACACGATAAAGAAGATGCTGAAAAAGAAAGACAAACTGGAGATGAATCTCAAGCACTAGATAAAGCACTAAGCAAAAGAATAGCTTTGCTTAAGAAGTTACTAGAACTTGAAAAACAAATAGCAACAGAAGAAAATGATAAGACTCCCGATTTAACAATAGTAGCTGGACAAATGATTGGAGGAGGAAGTGTTAAAGATGGAATTGAATATTCAGAAGAAAGTAGACAAGTAAGATTAGAAGAAGCATATGATCAAAGGGCAGATGTAATAAATGAACTTGGATATAAAGAATCAGATTTAACACTTGCAATAGAAGAAGCAGAAAGAGCTGAAGAAGAAGCAAAAACTTTAGGTCCAGCAGGAGCGATGTGGAATTAATATTTGTTAAATAAAAAATTAAATATTATATTAAAAAACATACTATAAGAAATACTTATATTATGTTTTTTAATGAGGAAGAGGTAAAAATGGGAAAATTATTTGTAATTGATGGTACAGATGGTAGTGGAAAACAAACTCAATTTGAAAAATTGAAAGAAAATTTAACAAAAAGAAATATTGATTATTTAACAGTTTCTTTTCCAAATTATGATAGTCCGTCATCTTCACTTGTTAAGATGTATTTATCAGGAGAATTTGGAGAAGATGCAAAAAAAATTAGCCCATATATAGCATCTACTTTTTATGCAGCTGATAGATATGCTACATATAAAAAAGATTTTGAGGACTATTATAATAATGGTGGAATAATCTTAGCAGATAGATATACAACAGCCAATATGGTTCATCAAGCAGGGAAAATAAAAGATGAAAAAGAAAGACATAAATTTTTAGATTGGTTATTTGATTTGGAATTTGGTATTTATAAAATTCCAAAACCTGATTTAGTTTTCTTTTTGAATATGCCTCCTGAAAAATCATTAGAACTTATGAAAAATAGAGAAAATAAGTTTACACATAATGATAAAAAAGATATTCACGAAAGAGATCAAGTACATATTATTGAAAGTTATAATGCAGCTTGCAGTTTAGTAAATAAGTACGACTGGAATGAAATTAAATGTGTTAAAGATGGAAAAATAAGATCTGTAGAAGACATAAGTGAAGAAATATTAGATAAAGTATTAAAAGAAATCGAGGAATAATATGAAAATAGGTTTTTTTGGAGGGTCATTTAATCCTCCAACAATGGCTCATACCCATCTTGCAAAACTTGCAATAGAAAGACTAAATTTAGATAAAATAGTTTTTGTTCCTATCGGAGATTTTTATTCTAAAAAGGATTTAGTTCCTATTGATTTAAGAATAAAAATGTTAGAAATTATATGTGAAAAAGAAAATAAAAAAGAAAATAAATTTGAAGTATCAGATATAGAAAAAAATTTTAAAGAGAAAAAATATGCAATAGACATATTTAAGATTATTGAAGAAGAGTATAAAGATCATGATTTTTATTTTCTAATGGGAGCAGATAATTTTTCTAAAATACCAAAATGGAAGGACTATGACAAGTTAAAAAATTATAAATATATAGTTTTTGAAAGAAATGAAAGTATAGAGAACATAGATTTAAATAAATTTAAAAATGTTTATTTAATTAATACAGATTTTACTAAAGATATTAGTTCTACAGCTATAAGAAATAATGTAAAAAATAAAAATAAAAATAAAAATAAAAATATAAATATAAATAAAAATAACAATAAAAATAAAAAAACAATTAACTTAAATGTAAATGAAGAGAAAGCAGAAAATATTTTTGATAAATCATTAGATGAGGATGTAGAAAAATTTATTTATAACAACAAATTATACATATAGAGAAAGAGAAGTTTAATTTATGATTGAATTTATTGTAAAGACGATAAAAGGAATGATAATTGGTGTTTCTGCAATGACAGCAGGAGCAGGAACTTTTGCTATTATTCTAGGTATATATGATAGATGTATGGAAATTATAGCAAACCCATTTAAACATTTTAAATCAAATTTAAAATATATTTTACCAATTGTAATTGGTATAGGAATTAGTGTAATAATATTTGGTAAGTTTGTTTTATATTGTTTAGCAAATTATGAAGCATATTTTAGATGTGTATTACTTGGAATAATAGTCGGAGGAATTCCAACATTAATAAAAGTAGCAAATAAAAAAGGTTTTAAGAAAAAGTACTTAATAAGCATGATAATTGCTTTAATTTTTACAATTATATTAACTAATTTTGCAAATACGGTAAAAGCAGGAAAAACAGCAGAATATATATCTACTATTGAACTTATTATATATGGTGCTATATATTCTTTTGGAGCAGTTATGCCAGGAATGACGACAATTCATATATTAGAATATATGGGAGTATTAGAAAAAATCATGTCTGGAATATTTGCATTTGATTTTGGGATTATTATTCCATTTGGAATAGGTTATATAATTTTAGCACTTACTACTGCAGGAATAATAACATATTTATTTAAGAATTTTTATGGTATGACATATTATGCAATAATAGGATTTTCTATTACATCTCTTGTAATGTTCATTCCTGATTTTTCAAGTATTAATGAAGCTGTTATTGGAACTATTTTAGCCATAGTTTCTGGAATAATTATTTATTTTATAACTAGACTTGAAGATTATACGAAAAATAAAAAAGAAAGATTTAATAAAGAAAAAATCGAAGAAAATATTGAAAATATTAATGAGGTAACTAATGAAAAGTAAAGTTTTAAATGCAGTTGCTGCACTTATGAATTTTTTATTTGGAGTTGTTATACTTTGTTATTCATTTATAGCTCCAAATGTTACTAGGGCATCTCAAAATGAATTAATAGTAATGAATCAAATAAGTCTATTTACATTAGCAATTTTAATAGTAGTTGCAATAGCAAATCTTATTTTACTAATAGCAAATAGACAAAATAGCGTATTTGCTTTTGCATATGTAATTTCTATAATTGCTTCAGCTTTTTATATTTTTAAAATAGATATTATAGCAATCTTATATCTTTTAGCAGCTCTTTTAATATGTATTCAAGTATTAAGAGAAAATATTATAGAAAGAAATAATACATTATTTATGATTTTTTTATCGATTATAATAGCTGCAATACTTCTTTTTGGAATTTATGCGTTAACATACAAAGATTCTGTAGAAGATTTAAATGAAAAAGATAACATTGGTCAAACCGAATATAAAGAAGACTTTTTTGAATATGTATCTGAAGTTAATATTGATGATTTATATTTAAATGTTGAGCAAAATGGAAAATGGGGATATATTAATCAAAAAGGACAAAAAGTTATAGATTTCAAATATGAATATGCATCACCATTTATTAAGATAGAAAAAAATAATAAACAATTTGAAGTAGCTTTAGTATGTGACGAAACAAGTGGATATTTAATATTAAAAAATGAAAGAATCGTTTTTTCTTATAAAAATGATATTGATGTAAATGACTACGAAGCTCAAATGGATAAATTTGAAGAAATATATAGAAATACATTAAAACAAGAAAAAGATTTTGATGATTCTTATATAAAAGCTAAAACAGAAAACAAAAGAAAAATACAAGCATATGAGTCTGGAGGATATTTATATCCTATAAATGAAGATTATGATGTATATATAAAAATATCTTCACAAACAAATGGAGTAAATAGACATGAGTTAATTAAAAAAACAGGAGATAAAAATGTTAAGATTACTATAGATTGTGATAATTTAGATTATGATGCTGATTATTTATATGTATATAGTAATGGATATTTGCCATTTTACAAAAATTCAGCAGGTATTCAAGGATATTATACAAATAATATGGATAGAGTAGAATTAAAAGGAAATGCTCAAATATTAGAGTTTTATGATAATAATATCTTAATGAAAGACTATAATGAAAATTTAATTTATTTTATGGATGAAAACGGAAATGTTTTATCTGATAAATATAAAGATATTTATGTATATAGTGGAGGATATATTGTAAAGAAACAAAATAATAAATATACATTAATAGATAAAAATTTTAAACAAATTATAGACAAAGAATTTGATTATATAAATCCTGTATTAATTGATAAAGGAATTCTTATATGTGCAGATTTACCTCAAGAGATTAATTTTAATAGTGAAAATTACGCAGATAATATTTCATATAAATTGATGGATTTAAGTGGTAATGTTTTTGAAGGAGAATACACTAATATTTATAATATAATGAATAAATTAGACGAAGGTGAAAATATTAATAACTTCAAAGAAGATTTAACAGATATTGAATATCATTTTGTTGGAGATAAATTTTATAATAATTAATAAAAGTAAAGGAAGTATAATGAAAGAAAAAGTTTTACTAGGAATGAGTGGTGGAGTAGATAGTAGTACAGCTGCTATATTACTTAAAAATCAAGGTTATGAAGTAATAGGAATTACATTTAATATGTTTAATTCAGAAAGTAACACATATGAAGATGCAAAAAAAGTTTGTGAAAAATTAAAAATAAAACATATTACAGAAAATATCGAGAGCGATTTTAAAAAATGTGTTATTGATAACTTTATTAGTGAGTATTCAATATGTAGTACTCCTAATCCTTGCATAGAATGTAATAAATATATTAAATTCAAAAAAATGTATGAGATAGCAAAATCATTAGGAATTAATTACATTGCTACAGGTCATTATGCAAAGATAGAGTATGATGAAAAATATAAACAAAAAGTAATAAAAAAATCGAATTCTATTACAAAAGATCAAACATATTTTTTATATAGTATAGATAAAGAAATATTAGATCATATAATTTTTCCTTTAGGCGATTTTGATGATAAATCAAAGATTAGAGAAATTGCAGAAGAAGCGGGACTAGAAGTTTCTAAAAAACCAGATAGTCAAGATATTTGTTTTATTAAAAATAATGATTATATTAAGTTTTTAGAAGATTCTGGACTAAAGAAGGATAAAGGAAATATTGTAGATAAAAATGAAAATGTTTTAGGAAAGCATGAAGGACTATATAAATATACTATAGGTCAAAGAAAAGGACTTGGAATTGCTTATAAACATCCATTATATGTTATAGGATTTAATAAAGAAAAAAATGAAGTTATAGTAGGGGAAGAAAAAGATTTATACAGTAAAGAGGTGTTAGTTGAAAATTATAATTTTTTAACAGACAATATAAAAGATAATATGGAGGTGTACGCGAAAATTAGATATTCTCAAAAATCTAATAAAGCAACATTAAAAATATTGTCTAAGGATGAATTATTATTAGTTTTTGAAGAGCCACAAAGAGGAAAAACAAAAGGACAATCTGCAGTATTTTATGATGGAGATATTTTAATAGGTGGCGGAAAAATAAAATAAAAGATATTTTATACTTGTAATATTTATTTGTTTAACATATAATCATAAAAAATGTAGTAATAGGAGGGTAGTAATGGAAAAAGAAAATAGTAATGAAGTTAAAAAAAGAATTGTTGCTTTATCTATTATAATAGTAGTACTTATTTTAGCTGTTGTAGGTGGAGTCTTTTTACTAAATAAGTATAATGAAAATAAAGCAGAGGAAGAGAAAGTTGGAAATATAAAAAATGTTATAAATGAATATTTCGATGCTCATAATAATTATAATGTTGATAAGTATTTAAATGTACTTGACTTAAGAGGAGGAGTTGCATTTGAAAAATGCAGTGAAGACTTAAGCAAATTTAAAGAAACTTATGATGCTGTTTCAGAAGATGAAATTGAAGTTTATAAAAACGCTAAAAGCAATGAGATGGATATGTTTAAAGTCCTACGTACACAAACTTTAGACTATTGTACAACTGAACTAAATAATGTAAAAGATTATGAAGAAGTAAATGGAATAGAAGGAATGATAAAAGCTGATATAGAAACTACAGAAAAGTTTGCTTATCAAGGAAATGAAACAGTAAAACAAAAAGAAGCAACTTGCTACATTTATAATAATAAGATAGTTTCAATGCAAACTGTAGAAGAGACAGAAACTAAGACAGATAATAATTCAGAGGAAAATAATCAAGAATAATAATTAATATTTTATTTATGTTATAATTAGTTATTTAATAAAATATAATGTATAAAAATATTTTAAAAATATTTTAAAATTTTAATTAAAATGTATTGTAATTTAAGATGTTATTTAATATAATTACAATATAAATTTTTTGGGAGGAAACAAATATGGAAAAAGTAAAAAATGTTTTAGCAACTGTTATCGCATGGATAAAAGCTCATGTTAAATTAGTTGCAATAATAGCTGCAGTAGTAGTTGTAGCAATAATAGTTATTAGTTTTGTAACAGGAGGACCAAAAAGAGCAGTTAAATCATATATAAGTGCTATGAACAAAGGCGATATAGATAAATTAGTTAAAACTATGGATTTAAAAGGTACTTTAGCTTGGACTGAATGTGGTGGAGAAGAAGATGATTTTATAGATGCTTATGAAGATATAGACGAAGATGATGATGAAGTTAAAGACCAATTAAAAGCTGCAGAAGAATCATTAGAAAGTTTATTAGATAATATTGATGACAACTTTGAAAAATATTCTATAAAAGTTAAGAAAATAAAAGAAGTTGAAAAATTAGATAATGGATTATATGAAGTTAAAGCTCAAATCGAAACTAAATCAGAGAATGATGATGGAGATGAAGAAAATAGCACAGATACAACTACATTTATAGTTTATAAAAATAAAGTTGTTACAATGAAATAATTTATAATTTATAAAGGCAAGATTTAATCTTGCCTTTTATTTGTTTATATGGAAAATATTTTTTGCTTTTTATTGTATTGTATATTTTATATTTTTTTAATATAATTATAAAAAATTATAGGAGGCGTTTTACATGGAAGAAGAAAATAAGAATGTAGACGAAGAAGAAAAAGAGAAAAAGAGTTTAGGTACTTGGATAAAAAATCATATAGCAATAGTTGTTATTGCATTAGTTATATTAATTGCTGCAATAGTTGCAGTTGTGCTTTTTTTAGATATTAGCAATACTGAGAAAGAAAAAGATAAAGAATTAAAACCAGAAGATGCAGTAGAAATATTTTTAGAAAAAATGTCTTCAGGGGATTCTTCAAAAGTAATAGATTCAATGGATTTAAAAGCTTCACTTGCATGGAGTAATTGTAATGGAGTTCCAGAAAATTTTAAAGAAGAATATGATACAATAGATGAAGAATATAAAAACATTGAAGAACAATTTAGTTATGCAGAGCAATCAATGCAATATGCTTTAAATACTATGAATGAGGAGTATGAGAAATTCAATTTGAAAATTTCAGAAGTAAATAGTGTTGAAGAACTAGCAAATAATTTATATGAAGTAGATGCTAAAATAGAATTAACAGGCACAGATACTGAAGGAGAAGAATATTCAAATGATAATAATGCAACTTTTATAGTATATAAAGATAAAGTTATAGATATGTGGGAAAATTAAATAACTTCATATTATAAAAAATAAAAGCTTTTTCGCTTTTATTTTTTATATAAGAATTTTAAATTATATATTATATTATTTTATTTTAAAATATTATAATTAACATGATAACTTAAGGAGTTTAAAATGAAAGTAGTAAAAAAAGAAGAAATTTATTCAGGATTTTTAAAATTTGATAATTTAACAATAAAATTAAATAATGGAGAAGAAATTCAAAGAGAAATAATTACTAAAAGAGACGGAGTTGCTATTGTAGCTATAGATAAAGACGATAATATATATCTAACAAAACAACCAAGAATCGGATCAATGGAAGAAGAAGCGATAGAGGTACCTGCAGGTATTCTTGAAGGAGAGACTACAGAAGATGCAGCAAGAAGAGAACTTTTGGAAGAGACAGGATGTATAACAGATGAAGATTTAATTTATTTAGGGTATTTTTATAGTGATGTTGCATGTTGTACAGGAAAAACTTATTTATTTTTAGCTTTAAATGTAAAAAAGGTTAATGATTTAAAACTAGATGATGATGAATATTTAACTTCTTATAAAGTTAATAAAGAAGAAGTCTATAAGATGATTGATAATGGGATTTTTAAAGATTCTCATTCAATAATTGCTCTTTTAAAAGCAAAAAAATATATATTTTAAATAAAAAATTAAAAATTTAAGTTTATTTTAATAATTCATATATATAATGTAAACATAGATTAATGATAACAATTAGTCTAGTAAATTTTTTCTTCCCCAAAAGCACTTATGAAAACCATAAGTGCTATTTTTTATTTAATATTCATTATTCATTATTTAATATATAAAGTTTTTTATTAAAATGGAAAAATAAAATAATTATAAAAAAAATAAATTTTTAAGTTTATTTTAATAATTCATATATATAATGTAAACATAGATTAATGATAACAATTAGTCTAGTAAATTTTTTCTTCCCCAAAAGCACTTATGAAAAACCATAAGTGCTATTTTTATGTCTAATATTTAATATTAAATATTTAATACTTAATGTTTAATACATAAAAATCTATTTAATTAGAAATAAAATAGATTAAAAGATAAGATAAGATAAAATAAAAAATAGAAGAGAAATATTATTAAAAATTTATTTTTTTATTGACTTTTAATAGCAATCAGATTTATAATATGAAAATGAAAATCATTTTCATATTATATTTTTTATATTCATATAGAAAGTGAGGAGTTATATGAATGAGTTAAATAAATATAAAACTAAACAAAGAGTTGCTATATTAGACTTTATAGAAAGTAATAAAGATAGAGAAGTAACAGCAAATGATATTTTAGTTTATTTAAATAAAAATGATCTAAAAGCTAGTCAAACAACTATATATAGATATTTAGATAATCTTGTAAAAGAAGGGATAATTAAAAAGAATTATTCAGAAGAAAAATCTTCTTCTTGCTACCAATATGTAGGGAAAAGATGTAAGGAACATTATCATTTAAAATGTAATAATTGTGGAGAAATAATACATTTAGATAGTGAGATTTTTTCTTCTATAGAAAAAAAGATTATAGATAGATATGGATTTAAAATAGATAATATAAAAACAATTTTATATGGGACATGTAATAAATGTAATATGAATAATAAGTCTAAATAAATATTAGAAATGTAATATGAAGATTACTTAGGAGATTAAAATGAAATTAAAAAAGATTATATCAATAATATTACTTATAATAATACTTATATGTATTATATATTTAATGTTTAAAACAGATAATATAAATAAATATGAGAAAAATTCTAAACCAACTGTAGTTGTAACAACATTTTCTTCTTATGATTTTGTAAGACAAATTGCAGAAGATAAAGTAAATCTTGTTTTTTTATTAGGCCCTCGGAGTTGATTCACATGGATTTGAACCAGGAGCTCAAGATGTAATTCAAATTGAAAAAGCAGATTTATTTATTTATGTGGGTGGAACTTTAGAGCCATGGAGTTCTAAAGTAGTACAAAATCTACCAAAAGAAGTTAAAACTTTAAGATTAATAGATAGTATTGAACTTTTAGAAGAAGTCAAGATTGATGGTACTATAGATAGTCATAATCATGTCCATTCTGAAAATGAAGAAATTGATGAAAGAGAATATGATGAACATATTTGGACTTCTTTAGAAAATGCTACTAAAATGATAGACTTTATTGAATCTGGGCTATCAAATATTGATAAAGAAAATGAATCTTTTTATAAAGAAAATGCAGAAAATTATAAAAAAGAGATTAATAGTGTAAAAGATGAAATACAGGAGATAGTAGATAACAGTAAACGAAAAAGACTTGTCTTTGGAGACAAGATGCCTATGCTATATTTTATAGAAGAGTTTGGTTTAGAAGTAAGTGCAGCTTTTAATGGATGTGCAGAAGAAACTGTTCCTACTAGTAGCCAAATTGCATATTTAGTGGATTTAATAAAAGAAGAAAATATTCCTGTTGTACTTTATATAGAATTAAGTAATGGAAAAGTTGCTAAAACTTTATCAGAAGAAACAGGAGCGAAGATGATTAAGATACAGACACTTCATAATATCTCAAAAGAAGATTTTGAAAATGGAGAGACATATGTAAGTTTAATGAAAAGAAATGCAGAAGTATTAAAACAAGCTTTAAATTAGAAAATTTATTTGGAGGAATAAATATAATAAAATGAATTTGGTAGAAGTTAAAAATTTATCTTTTGACTATTCTGTAGAAGACAAAGTGTTAAAAGATATTAATTTAAAAGTGAATAAAGGTGATTTTTTATGTATCGTTGGAGAAAATGGTTCTCGGGAAAAGTACACTTATAAAATCGATTGTAGGACTTGTAAAGCCACAAAAAGGTGAAATTATAAAAAATGCTAAAATTGGTTATTTACCACAAAAAAATGATATACAAAAAAATTTTCCAGCTTCAATAGAAGAAGTTGTTTTAAGTGGTACTACAACTAACAATATTTTTAAGATTTGGTATTCAAAAGAAGATAAAGAAAAAGCTACAAAAGCAATGAAAGAGCTAAATATTTATGATATAAGAAAAAAATGTTTTAGAGATTTATCTGGAGGTCAAATGCAAAGGGTTTTAATTGCAAGAGCAATTTGTAGCTCTAATGATATTTTAGTATTAGATGAACCAACAAATGGCCTTGATCCAATGATTTCAAGACAAATATATAAATTATTAAAAGAACTAAATAAAAAGAAAGATTTAACAATTATAATGGTATCACATGATATAGATAGAGCAGTAAAATATGCAGATAGAATAATTGAAATAAGAAACGGTAAAAAAGTTTTTGATGATCTTTCTTCTAAATTTATTTTGGAAGGAGGAGAAAAGAAAAATGGTTAATGTAATAATAGAAATGATGCAATATACTTTTATAAGAAGAGCTTTAATAGTGGGTATGTTAGTTAGCCTTTGTGCAGCACTTCTTGGAGTAAGTTTAGTTCTTAAAAGATACTCTATGATAGGAGATGGACTATCTCATGTAGGATTTGGAATACTAACAGTTTCAGTAGTTATTGGATGGAGTCCTATGATAGTATCTATTCCAGTAGTAATAATCGCTTCAATTATTCTTCTTAAAATAGGAAGTAATAAAAAAATAAATACTGATAGTGCAATAGCTTTAATTGCAAGTAGTAGTTTAGCAATAGGTGTTGCCTTTACTTCTGCTTCAAATCGGAATGAATACAGATGTGTATAATTATATGTTTGGTAGCATTTTAGCAATGACAGAAAGTGATGTAATATTAAGTCTAATTGTAAGTATTGTTGTTATTTCACTATTTATAATTTTTTATAGAAAAATATTTTCAATAACTTTTGATGAAGATTTTTCTAAAGCTAATGGATTAAATACTAATTTTTATACATATTTAATTGCAATACTTACAGCCGTACTTATAGTAGTAGGAATGAGACTTATGGGAACACTTTTAATAAGCAGTATAATAATATTCCCAGCTCTTACTTCTATGAGATTATTTAAATCATTTAAAAAAGTTGTAATTAGTTCAGCAGTAGTTTCAGTTATTGCATTTATATTTGGATTATATTTTTCATATGTATATAATATTAGTGCAGGTGCTATGATTGTAATTGTAAATTTAGTATTATTTATTATATTTACATTGCTATCAAATATTTTTTGTGAAGAGCAGTAGTATTAGTAGAAATTTTGTTTGATAAAAAATAAAAATGATTATATAATACATATGTTTAATAAATAGGAGGAAAGATAAATGAATAAAAATGATTTTAAAACAGTACCAATTACCTTACTTACAGGATATTTAGGATCAGGAAAAACTACTTTAATAAATCATATTTTAAATAACCAACAAGGTTATAA
>CALWZY010000046.1 GCA_944386155.1 uncultured Clostridia bacterium
ACAACAAGTTCAGGAACAGGAACAACAAACTATTCACCATATGACTACACAAATACAAATACTAATACTACAACTGACTATAATGCAATATTAAATGAAATGGAAACTTATACATCAACAAATGAATTAATGAATAGTGTTTCTGGAAATAATACAATAAATACTAATTCAACATTTAGTTATTAATATTTATAAAAATAATAAGTTTAAAGAGATAGATTTTAATTAATCTATCTCTTCTTATTGTTTCTTCTTTTTTTATTATTGATTAAAAATTTTTATTGGGATATAATACATAAAGAAAAAGGAGGTATATTATGGTTGACGAGAGAGTGAAAAAACTAGCACATGGCTTAATTAATTATAGTGTAAAACTTAAAGAAAATGAAAATGTGTTAATTTCATTAAATGGAAAAGATACATTAGATTTAGGAAAAGAATTAATAAAAGAGGCTTATAGAGTAAAAGCAAGACCTTTTGTAAGAATATCTGATGAGAATATTACTAATGCAATAATAAAAGGTGGAAACAAAGAAGTTTTTAATATGATGAGAGAAGAAGAATTATCTCAAATGAAAAAAATGGATGCATATATTGCTGTAAGGGCTTCTGAAAATATTACTAATGCAATTAATATTTCCTCAGATCAAATGGCTTTATATGAAAAAGAATGTCAAGAAGATGTTTTAAATGAGAGAGTAGATAATACAAAATGGGTTATATTAAGATATCCAAATGGATCTATGGCTCAACTTGCACAGATGAATACAGAAGAGTTTGAAGATTTTTATTTTAATGTTTGCAATTTAGATTATGAAAAAATGAATAATGCGATGGATGCTTTAAAAGATTTAATGACAAGAACTGATAAAGTTCATATAGTAGGTCCTGGAACTGATTTGAGTTTTTCTATTAAAGGAATGGGAGCAATTAAATGTGCTGGAGAATGTAATATTCCAGATGGTGAAGTATATACTGCTCCAATTAGGGATTCTGTTAATGGAAAAATATCATATAATGCAGTTTCTACTTATAGAAATACATCATTTTCTGATATAGTATTAGAATTTAAAGATGGAAAGATAATAAATGCAACTGCTAATAATACTAAAAAGATAAATGAAATCTTAGACACAGATGAAGGAGCAAGATATATTGGTGAGTTTGCTTTAGGAGTTAATCCTTATGTAACAAAACCAATGAATGATATATTATTTGATGAAAAAATATCAGGAAGTTTTCATTTTACTCCAGGAAGAGCATATACAGATATGTTTAATGGTAATGTTTCTGCAATACATTGGGATTTAGTATGTATTCAAACAGAAGAATGGGGTGGAGGAGAAATTTACTTTGATGATGTATTAATAAGAAAAAATGGTAGATTTGTAATTCCAGAACTTGAAGCTTTAAATCCTGAAAATTTAATGTAATTTAAAATATAAATCTATGAAAAATTAATAAAAAATTTAAAAAGCTAGAAATAGCTATAAATACCTATAAAAAACTTAAAATAAGTATAGAAAGTAAATATTTTATTTTCTATACTTATTTTTTTACTCTTGTATGAAATTTTTTTTATATATATAATAAATTAAATATAAAAATACGAAAGAAAATGAATGGAGATAAAAATATGAAAAAAGTAAAAGAATATCCACAAGAGTTTTTAGAAATATGTGATTGGGTTAATGAAAAGGTTGCGAAAAAAAGAGCAATTTTAAACTTAGAAAAAACAGAAAAAAGACAATTACAGATGCTTCTTGGTGCAATAATGGCACTTATGATTTTTATAATAATTGCTTTTGCAAATCAGACATTAAAAACTATAGCATGGGTAATATTTATGATTGCTTTTGCAATATTAGTATTTTATAGTTTTTTAGAAAATTTGAAAATTCTAAAAAAGAAAGTTGAATTTAAAGAAATTGTTTTAGAAGAGTTTGCTGTTCATTTAAAAGATGGATTTACATATGAACAAAATGGTGAAATTTCTGAATCTAAATATAGAAAATCAGGTTTTGATAAAGCATATAATGAATTTTTCTCTAATTCATATATGGAAGGGCAAAAAAATGGAAGAAATATAGGAGTTGCAAATGTAATTATTAAGAAAAGACAAAAAAATAATGAATTAAAAGAAACTTTTAAAGGAGCTTTTGCATTTGCAAATCTTAATTCAATAGTAAAAGAAATCGATATTATGAAAGTAAATAGCACAAAGAATACTAGAGAAAAGTTTTGTTTAGAAGAGGCAGAACTATATATGTATTCTGATAATATAGATTATGCAAAAAAAATAATAGATAAATCTATAGTAGATGAAATTGTAAAAATAAAAAAAGAGTTTAATATTACTCTAGAAGTTATGATAAATAAAGACATGTTATATATTAGATTTTTCATAGATAATATGAATAATACATTATTATATGCTACAGAAAAAGAAAGAGATATTCTATATAAATATTATAGAATTATAAACTTTATGGAATTAATTGCAAGAAAAATTGATAGCAATATACTTGGAAAGTCAGAAGATGAGTTATTAATAAATAATAATTTAAATAATAGTGATAATAGTGAAAGTAATGATAATAGTGATATAAATAGTATTTCTAATTTAGATAAAGATAGTAGTAATACCGTTTTAGTTAATAGTAGAGTTGATTTAAGTAATTTTACTATTTTCCCAAAGACAGACTTAAATGATATTTCAGAAGAATTTATAGAAATACTAAGTAAGTCAGAAGGAGTAGAAATACAGTTATTTGATGAAAAGGAAAAAACGTCAGAAGTAGATATTACTTCGAAAATTAATGATTTGCTAAATAAATATCCAAACATAAAAGAGATTACTGTTCATCCACCAATTTTTAATTATGACTTAGAACATATTTTATTTAAAAATGAGAAAATTTTCGAAAAACAATTACATGAGATAGTAAATTTATCAAAAAAACTTAATATAAGAATAAATCTTTTATACCATACTACATGGAATATAGATATAATAATTTCTACAGGACTTATTAATAAATTAAATAAATATTTAAAGATATTAGAAGGAACAGATAATAAGTTATTAATAGAAAATGTTTATATTATTTCAGAAAATAATTGTACACCACTTTATTTATGTAAGATATTAAACCATCCAAATTTAAAAGTATGTTTAGATATAACTCATGTTAAAGTAAAATCTAATATCTATAAAGCAAATGAAATAGAATATATTAGAAATTATTTAGATAAAGAGTTATGTGAAAAATATGTTTATCAAATTCATTTTGCATCTACACTAAATAATGATGGATATATAGATAAAAAGACTCATGGTAGAGTTCATGTAGATGAGAATAGTATGTTATATGATTTAAATTGGATGAAAGAATATAATTTATTAAATAAAATTATTGTAACAGAGATATCAGAAGATGATTATTTAAGAAAACCAGACCAAATAAAAGAAATAAAAATGTTGGAGAATGTTATTCAAAAAATAAATTAAGAAAAATAAAAATAAAAATGAAATAAATGAAGAATAAAATAAATAAAAAAGGAAAAAAATAAATCTTAGATAATAAATAAAAAAATAAATATTAAATAAAAACATGCAAATTTATGCATGTTTTTTAAATTTTAAATGAGAAACTTGGAAATAATAAAATGATTATTAATGTATAAATTGCAGATGTTAATCCATGAAGTAGTTTGCCTAATATATAAGGCTTAATAGATAAATCTGTTTTTGAAATTATACTATATACTTGCATAAGGACTGATATACCGCCAAACCCTAAAAAGAAAGATGTTAATATTAGCTGTATTGTTAGATTAGAAGATTTTATCATTGATATATAATTTATACCATTAGTTATTTCGCAAGTACTTAAAATAGATCCAATAATAGCAGAAGGGAAAAGTTTTAGAATACCAGAAGTTAATAATATATTATTAATAATCGAAAACATAATGATAAATCCAAAAATCATTCCAGTAGTTTTAAAAGAATTAAAGATTGATTCAGTAAGTATTGATGAAAAATTATCAATATCAAGCTCATCTACTATATTTTCGTTTCTATAATAATTATTTTTGTAAAATCTAAAGATAATCCCAACAGTAAGTGTTCCGAATATGTGAGTTATTAGCAGTAAGATTCCGATTTCTGTGCTAAGAAATAGAGAAGAGCCAACAGTTCCAATTATGAAAAGTGGTCCGGAATTATTAGTATATGCAAGGAGTCTTTCACATTCTACTTTTGTACAAATATTATTTTTTCTAAAATCTGATACTATTTTTGCTCCTGTTGGATAACCACTTATTATTCCCATAATAAAAGGAAAAGCACCTTTCCCAGAAACATTAAACAGTGGTTTCATAATAGGAGAGAGTATTGTATTTAGAATATTAATTATATTAGTATGAGAAAGTAAGTCTGCTGCTATAAAAAAAGGAAAAAGTGATGGAAATACTTTTTCAAAAAATAAAGATATTGCATTTTGAACAGCTAAAATATTAGTTTTAGAAAACATAATTAAGAAAATTATAAATAAAATAAGGAATACTTTTATTAGAAATTTAGTATTTAATTTGGGTTTATTTAAAAATAATACTTTCATATTAAATGTTATTCAAATAAAAATAAATAATTACTACAAATAATCGTATTAATTAATAATAATTGTTTGAAGAAAAAAGACTGTAAAAAAATTATAAATTCTATTTACTAAATTTAGTATATAATAGTATAATATTGTTGAAAGTTTATATAAACAATAGTTAACATAAATATTGAAAAGGTTATAGATACATGATATAATATTGCTTGAATTATAAAAATAGGGGGAAAAATATGAACGAAGACCTAAGAAATCTATTAAATGAAATTGAAAATGCAATAAATGAAATTGGACAAATGTATGAAAGAGGTCCTATATATTCTTCAAGAGATGGCATAGAAGATATGGGAAATCAAGTTGTGTATACAAAGAATTTAAGTAATGGAATCGATTTAAGACTTTTAAATGATGGTTCTTATTCAATAGGTGGAAATGCAACAGAAGAAGAAAAAAGAAATTTTATAGCTTCATTAGAAGGATTAGTAAACGAAAATTCTGGAGAAGTTTCTCAAGAAATAAAAGATGCAATTTATCCTATAATTGATGCAGTTGAAATTTCTATTGAAAATCCGGAAAGAGATAGCAGTATTGAAGAAGAAACAGTATCAAGTAAAGAATCAGGAAAGGAACAAGAAGAAACTCAAGAAGAAGATTCAAAAACTGGTTCAAAAGACGATTCTACAAAAGAAAAAGACGGAAAAGATGAAGAAGACGGAAAGTCTAAAGACGAAGAGACAAGTCAAGATTCCCCAGAATTAGAAGAGTATAGAAAAAAGTTAGAGCAAGATTTAAAGTTTATGAAAGATGCAGATAGCACATTATCAAAAGTAAGAGAAGAATATTTAAGAAAAGCTCAAACAGAAGGAAAAGATAATTTAACAGTTAAAGTTTTTATAATTTCTACAGCAAATTTATTAAACGATTTAAAAGAAGTTTCTAAAAAAATTGAAGAAACACTTAAAGATTCTAGAGATAAAAAAGAAAAAATAGATATTAATTATGATGCAGATTTTAAAGATATATTAATAAGAATAAAGAAAGACTATGGCATTTTAAAGAAAGCCGAATTAGATAACTTAAGTCCTGAATTCAGAAAAGAGTATGAAGATTTAATGAAACAAGTTGATGAAAAGATGAAGGAGTTAGGTTTATCATCTGAAGAAAAAGATAATGATGAAAAAGATGGTACATCTGGTAAATTAAAAGTTGTTTTCGATGCAAAAGCAGGAAGATATTTTTTATATGATGGTGATAAGGTTTTATCTAATGTTAATCCAGATGATGTTTTTGCTAAAGCTGAAGAGGATAAAATTTATGAAATAATGCAAAAAGATAATCCAGGATTAGAAAAAGAAGACTTATATAATTATATTGATCCTGTAGTTTATGGACTTTTATCTGATTATGATAAAGGACATAAGACAAATTATGCAAATGAATTTGTTCATGCTGTTATGGAAAAAGATTTAGATTCAATGCCAATCGAATTGAAATATTTATTATCAAGAAAAAATAATTTAGATAAAGGAACATATAGTGAAATAAAAGGTTTCGCAAAGCAATATGACAGAGAAGGATTAGCAACAAAAGAAAAAATTAAGAAGGAAAAAGAAGAAGCAAGTACTGATAAAGAAGATAATGATACAGGTAAGAAAAAATCATTATGGGAAAGCATTAAATATTTAGGTGTCGGATTAATTTCAGCATTAGTTAATGCAGGTTATAATATTAAAGATGTTGTAACTGGAAAGAAAAAGTTTAAAGAATTAGTACCACCAAATTTATTTAAAAGATTAGATGGTCCAGAAGTTAAATTTTTACCAAAATCAGAGAAGAAAAAAGAGAGCGATAAAGATACAAAAGATACAGATGCTACACAAGTTTTACCAAAAGTTTTAAATGAGAAAAAGGTTTCTATCGCATTTGTAAATGGACAATATGCATTAAAAACAGGCAAAGAATTTGATTCTCCAATTAGATATGGTGATATAGTTATAAAAAATATTGATCCTGTATCTACTGATGTGTTAAAAGGATTTAAATTATCAGCAGAAGAAGAAAAAAGAGTAGACCCAACTGTATATAAAGCTTTAGTCGCTCTTGAAGGTGTAAAAAAATATCAAGGAATTGCAGATAGATATGTAGAATCTGCAAGAAAAGGTGAATCATTACCAGGTTTAAGTATTGGATATGATCTTACAACTATTGATGCTATTGATTCTAAATATTTATCAGATGATAGAAAGAGTGAAATAAAAAATCTAGCAAAAGTGGCTCAAGGAAAATCTAAAGGTGATGTAGTAATGCCTTCAAAGAGCTTAAAACCAGAGACTGTAAGAAGTGTTAATGAAGATATAGCTAATTCACATTTATCAATGGATTATGATAAATTAGGATATGTAAAAGGTATACCTTCAGATATATATAGTAAAATGGATTTAGATATGGCAGTAAGAGCTAAAAAAGTTCTTAAACAAAAAATAGAAAGAGAAGGTGTAACTGATCAAAAAGCAGAACTTGAAAAGACGATTGTAGAAATGGCAAAAGCAAGAGGTATTATTATAAAACCTGACTCAAAGTTAACTACAAGTGATATATTTGCAGAGATAATAGTACATGATTCAGATATGCTTGCTAAAGATGCAAGTTACTTAATGCCAGAAGAGAAAGCAAGAGCAAATACACATAGAGATTCAAGTAAAGGAAAGAATGATAGTAGAGAAGCAGATAAAGAAGAAGTTAAATAATTTGTAGAGGTGAAAAGTGGAGAAAATAGTAAAAGTAATTGGTGCTGGACTTGCTGGATGTGAAGCAGCATATCAATTATCAAAAAGAGGAATAAAAGTTAAACTATATGAAATGAAACCAAAGAAGTTTTCTCCTGCACATAGTGATGAGAATCTAGCAGAGATTGTATGTAGTAATTCGTTTAAGTCTAATCTAAAGACTAATGCATGCGGATTATTAAAGGAAGAACTTAGAATGCTAGGTTCTCTTTTAATTCACATAGCAGATGAAGTAAAAGTCCCTGCAGGGCAAGCACTAGCAGTAGATAGAGAACTTTTTTCAAAAAGAGTTACACAAGAAATAGAAAAGATTGATAATATTGAAATTATAAGAAAAGAAGTAACAAATATAGATGTAGACGAGTATACAATTATAGCAACAGGACCATTAACTTCAGATGTGCTATATAAAGAGATTCAAAATCTTATAAAAGAAGATTCTCTTCATTTTTATGATGCAGCAGCTCCAATTATAGAAAAAGATTCAATAGATATGAATATAGCTTTTTACGGAGATAGATATGGTAAAGGAGATAGTTCATATATAAATTTACCTATGAATGAGGAAGAATATAAAACTTTTTATAATGAGCTTATAAATGCAGATGTTGTAACTTTACATGAGTTTGAAAAAAGAGAAATTTTTGAAGGATGTATGCCAGTTGAAGTTATGGCAAAAAGAGGAGAAGATACATTAAGATATGGACCATTAAAACCAGTAGGATTTTTAGATCCTAGAACAGAGAAAAGACCATATGCTATAGTTCAATTAAGACAAGATAATAGTGCAAAAACTTTATACAATATGGTAGGATTTCAAACTAATCTAAAATATGGAGAACAAAAAAGAGTTTTTTCTATGATACCAGGACTTAAAAATGCAGAGTTTGTGAAATATGGTGTAATGCATAGAAATACATTTATTAATTCTACAAAATTACTTGATGAAACATATTGTATGAAAAATAATGAAAAAATATATTTTGCAGGGCAAATCACAGGTGTTGAAGGATATGTGGAATCTATTGCCTCAGGACTTGTTTCAGCAATTAATCTTGCAAACAAATTGAACGGAAAAGAAAGATTAACATTTGATAGAGAAAATATGATAGGAGCTCTTTCAAAATATATTTCAACAGAAAATGATAAATTCCAACCAATGAATGCTAATTTTGGAATATTACCACCACTTGAAATGAAAATAAAAGATAAGATGGAAAGATATGAAAAAATGTCTGAAAGATCTATTAATATTTTAAGAGAAAAAATTAAAAATATTTAGGATATTTAAGTTTTTTATGAATTCTATTAATAATGTATTAATAGAATTTTTTTATTATATTAATTATAAGCAGAACTTATAATTAATATTAAAATTATTAACTTTACAAGAGTTAACATAATATTATAAAATATTAACAATGATTAATAACTTTGCAAAGTGAAATTAAAAAAATTATTAATATTGCATTGTCATAAAAAAAGATTTTATAGGATATACTCTTAATAAAAAAATCATATATTACAATATTATGACGAATAGATTAAAAATAAAATAAATTTTGAAAAAAAGTTGAAAAAAATATATTTTATTGTTAAAATCAAATTAATTATGATATAAAGGAGAATTATCTAACAAAAAGTTTACATAAATATTGAAAAAATGTTGCAATATTGGTATAATGGAGTTAGTGATTTATTGTGAGGAGGAAAAAGAAATATGGCAAATATTTCCGATGAAAGATTATTAGCAGCAGTTAGAGGTTATATATCAACAGTAGGAAGAGCAAGTGACATAGGAGAAATAAGAAGAAGTTTAAACAATTCAGTTACAAAAATTGAAGCTACTTCTTATAGAAGCACTTTCCCAAGAGAAGTAAAATTTAAAGTGGGAGCAGATAATCAAATTACAGCATTAGGACCAACTAATGGTAAAAGAGATTTAGCAAGATCTTTAAGAGATTTAAGAGATAGAAGAAGAACAAGTACTGAAGAAAGAACAGATGAAGATAATAGAATAGATGATACAATAGACACATTACTTAGATCATTAGATGAAGCTGTTTCAAGGGCAGAAAGAGTTCAAGAGACTGCAAATAGAGAATATGATGAATTAGTTACTAATTTATCTGAAATGGCAGAAAGATCTGGGAATAGAGAAAATGGTATAGATAATAATAATGGAACATATGAATATCCTTTAACAAATAGACCTGTAAACTTCGTAATGGACGAAGAAGGAAGAGTAAGTGTTACAGGATCTGTACGTAATAGAACAGTAATTGCTAATAGAATAAATGATTTATTGCAAACAGATAGATTAACTCCAGAAGTAAGAACTTATGTAGAATCATTTTTACCAAGAATGAGAAACGATATTGCAAGAGATATAGCTACAAATGATAGAACTGAAAATGATAGAGTAAGAGAAGAATTAACAGCAAGTGAAGGCGAAGTTAGATATGAAAATTATGCTGATTTACATAGAAGAATTCAAGAGATAGGAGAAGTAGATAGAACAACATCTCCTGAAGAAAAAAGAAGAACTGATAATTTTGGTGTAAGAGCAGGTGTTCTAGTTTCAAGAGTACAAGAAACAGATCTTCAATCAATGCTTAGTTCAACAGTTGGATTTAGATATGATAGAGATGGAAACTTTAGAGCATATTCTGGAACAATAAGAGATAAAAGATTAATGCTTGTTAGACTTCAAAATATGCTTGGACTTGATGAATTATCAGATGAAGATAAAGCTGTTGTAAACAGATTAATTCAAGGTTTATCAAAAGATGTTGATAGACAAGTTGAAGAAGAAAGAGAAGAAGAAAGAAGACAAGCAGAAGAACCAGAACAAGAAGCTACAGATACATCAGCAGAAGGTACAACAGGTGATTCTTCTCAAGAAACTGAACAAGAATATGAGAATAGAGAAATTGAAGTTGTTACAAGACAAACTATTCAAGATAGAATTAATTATTATGAAGGTGTTTTAGCAAATCAAACTAGAAGAGAACCAGTACTTACTACAATAAGTAGAGAAGATGCTAGAAGATATCAAGAGATAAATAGACAAAGAGCTGAAAGAGAAGCTTACAATACAAGGCTTGCCGAAGTAGAAGGAAGACTTGAAAGTGCTAGACAAGCTTTAGCAGATGCTCAAAGAGATTTAAGAAATGCTCAACAAAATGGAAGCGAAGTAGATAATGAAGAAGAATTACAAAACAATTTAAATCAAAGACAAGCTGAATTTGATTCTATAACTGCAGAAAGAGAAGCTTTAGGACGTGAAAGCGCAGCTAGTCTATCAGAAGATTTATTATATGATCAAGATAGAGTAAATCAAGAATTATCTAGAAATGATTTGTCTACAGATGAAAGAGCTCGTTTACTAGATCTTCAAAATTCTAGACAATATCAAGAAATAGTAAATAATAGAACAAGAGAGCTTGATTCTTTAATAGAAGAGAGAAGAAATGCTTTAGAAGCAAGAAGAAATGAAATAGAAACGTCACCTAGAACTATTAGAGAAGAAGTCCAAACTGATTTAGATATAAATAATTTTCCTAGAATATCAGATGAAGATTTTATAAGAACAGTGTTAAGACAAAATGGAATATCAGACGAAGAAATAGATAGAACAATAAATGAATATTCTATGGAGACTGTAGAAGACGCAAATGGTTTATATGATGATGGACCTCTTTCAAGAAGCATAGTTGTTAGAACAAGAACTATAGAGCCAGAAACAAGAGAACCTGTAGAGGGTATGGATAATCTATATATTGAGACATATGGAAATGGAAGATTACAAGGACAAGATTTAGTAAGAGCAATATTAAGTCAAGAAATGAATATGTCTGAAGAAGAGATTAACAATAATATAGATAATTATGATGTTGAAGTAAGAGATGGCGCTGAAGGAATGGATGATGGAGTAGTAACTCCTATCAGATTAGTAAGAGTTACAAAAAATCCAGTTGAACTTACAGATGAGCAAAGATCAGAACTAGATGGAATGCAAGCAGAATTAGATACATTAACTAGAGAAAGAGATAATCTAATTAATTCAGATATTACTCGTACTCCAGAACAAGAAGCTGAATATATAAATAGCTTAGAAAATGTATCAGATGATACAAAGAGACGTTTAACTATGTTAATGTCTACATATCAATATACAATTTCAACAGAAAGAGAAACTAGGGGAGCATCAGAAGAAGATATTAGAAGAGCAAATGATGTTTTACCAGAATTAAGAGATTTATTAAGTAGAACATCAGATGAAAGACCTTATGTAGAAGCTTCAGAAATAGATAGTAGATTAGATGCATATAGAGCAGAAAGAGATGCACTTTTAGCTAGAGAAAGTGGAGAAAATACAAATAATACTCCAGAATTATCTCCAGCAGATAGAGATAGAGCAGTAGCAATAAGAGCTAGAATGGCAGCGATACTTGGAAGAGATATACCATCATTAGAAGGAATAGAAAATGAAAATGAACATGCTATTCAATATGAATTAGATGACAATGAGATAGATGAATTCCAAGAATTACGAGAAGAATTAGGTACTTTAGGTGATGATTTAGCTTCAAGAGATAGAGCAGTAGCAATAAGAACTAGAATGGCAACAATCTTAAGAAGAGATATTCCAGAGTTAGATGGAATAGAAAATGAGGATGAACATGCTATTCAAAATCAATTAGATGATAATGAAGTAGATGAGTTCCAAGAGTTAAGAGAAGAATTAAGAAACCTAGAGCAAAGAGCAAATCAAAATGAAAATGGTGCTAAACCTCTTACTCCAGAAGAACAAAGAAGATTAGAACAATTAAATAATATAATTGGTGAATTAGAAGGTTTACAAAAGGAAAAAATAAATGTAAAAGTTCCTGCTGATCGTACACAAGACGATGATAAAGATAAAGATGACGACAAAGATAAAGACGA
>CALWZY010000047.1 GCA_944386155.1 uncultured Clostridia bacterium
AGAGGAAAAGAATTATCAGCAGGACTTTTTAGAGAAATGTTATCAGGTATGGAGTATACAGGAAATTTAGAAAATATAAAAAAAATGAATAAAGATATTCCAATAATATTTTTATCGGGTGAAATGGATCCTGTTGGAGAAAAGGGAAAAAGCGTAAAAAAAGCATATTCTGATTTTAAGAAAGTTGGAATAGAAGATGTAGATATGAAATTATATAAAGATTTAAGGCATGATATATTACATGAAGATAATTGCGTAGAAATATATAATGATATTTATAATTTTATTAAGGAGAAAGTAATTAAATGAGAAAGCTTATAGACTTACATATACATACTAATATATCAGACGGAATGTTTTCGCCAAAAGAAGTAATAGATGAAGCATATAGAAATAATGCAAGTGTTATTTCTATTACTGACCATGATACAATAGATGCGTATACTGATGAGATATTTGAGTATGCCAAAAGCAAAAATATTATTCTTATACCAGGAGTAGAAATATCTGCTAAAGCTGAAAGATCAGGAGTACATATTCTTGGATATAATTTTGATATAAATAATAAAAATTTAAAAGAAAAATTGCATCAAGTAAGAAATGCAAGACATAAATATCTACATGAGGTTGCAGAAAGATTAGAAAAAATAGGGTATATTGTAAATGTAAATGAGTTAGATAAAATAGATTCTGTTACTAAAGCTCATATAGCAATAGATATTATAAATAATAAGAAAAACGAAAAGATTCTTTTAAAAGATTTTAATGAAATTCCTACTAAAGGAGATTTTATTGAAAGATTGATGAATGAAGGTTGTATAGCATACGTAGAAAAAGATTCTATAACTCCAAAAGAAGCAGCAGGAATAATAAGACAAGCTGGTGGAAAAGCCATTTTAGCACATCCAGTTGCATATGAGTATGAAGATGGATTAAATGAAAAGGATATATTAGAAATTGTAAAGAATATGAATGCAGATGGAATAGAATCTAATTACATTTACATAGATCAAAGTAATAAAAAAGTAAATGAAAGTTATAAATGGAATCAATTTGCAAAAAAGTATAATTTAATAACTACAATAGGATCTGATTTTCATAAAAAAGATGGAATACATAAGGAAATTGGTTTAATAGATGATTTAGTGTTGCCTGATGAAGAATTAGAAAAGATAATTAGTAATTTAAAGAAAAAATAGACAAAATGCAAAAATACCGTAAAAAAACAATTAAAACTATTGAAAAATGTATAAAAATAGTATAAAATTATTATTCATATAAACAAATTAAATAGTAGTTCTGGAAGAAAATTTATAATTTAAAAGGAGGTTATTATGGCAGAAATATTAAAAGATATTTCAAGAACATTTAATGAGTACTTATTACTTCCAAACTTAACAGACGAAAGATGTATTCCATCTAATGTTAGTTTGAAAGCACCACTTACAAAATTCAAAAAAGGAGAAGAAGCTGATTTATATTTGAACATTCCGCTTGTATCTGCAATAATGCAGGCTGTTTCTGGTGAGGAGATGGCTATTGCTTTAGCGCGCGAAGGGGGATGTTCTTTTATTTATGGATCACAATCTATTGAAGATGAAGCAAGAATGGTTAGAAACGTAAAAAAATATAAAGCAGGATTTATAAATAGTGATTCAAATGTAAAAAGTGGAACTCCACTTAAAGATGTAGTTAAACTTGTTGAAAAGACTGGTCATTCAACTGTAATGATTACAGAAGATGGAACTAGCAACGGAAAGTTTTTAGGATTAGTTACAGATAAAGATTATAGAATTTCAAGAGCTAATATGGAAAGCCCAATAGATGATTTTATGGTAAGAAAAGAAAAATTAGTATATGCTAAAAAAGGTATAACACTTGAAGAAGCAAATGATATGATATGGGAAAATAAAGTAAGCTGTCTTCCAATATTAGATGATGACGGAAATCTTGATGCATTAGTATTTAGAAAAGATTATGAAGAAAGAAAAAATAATCCTAATTCATTATTAGATGAAGAAAAAAGATATATAGTAGGAGCTGGTATAAATACGAGAGACTATGAAGAAAGAATACCAGCATTAGTAGATGCAGGAGTAGATATATTATGTATAGATTCTTCTGATGGGTTTTCTGTATGGCAAAAAAATACTATAGACTTTGTTAGAGCAAAATATGGAGATAAAGTTAAAATCGGTGCAGGAAATGTAGTAGATAGAGAAGGTTTCTTATATTTAGCTGAAGCTGGAGCAGATTTTATAAAAGTCGGTGTAGGCGGAGGATCTATTTGTATTACAAGAGAACAAAAAGGTATAGGTAGAGGACAAGCAAGTAGTTTAATAGATGTAATAAATGCAAGAAATGAATATTTTGAAAAAACAGGTGTATATATTCCAGTATGTTCTGACGGTGGAATTGTACATGATTATCATATAACATTATCTTTAGCTTTTGGAGCTGATTTTGTTATGATGGGTAGATATTTTGCAAGATTTGATGAAAGTCCAACTAGAGTTGTTAAAATGGGTAACAACTTTTATAAAGAGTATTGGGGTGAAGGATCAAATAGAGCTAGAAATTGGCAAAGATATGATTTAGGAGATAAATCAAAAAATAAACTTGCATTTGAAGAAGGTGTTGATTCATACATACCATATGCTGGACCACTAAAATCAAATGTAGAGACTACATTAGATAAAATAAAATCAACAATGTGTAATTGCGGATCTATTTCAATTCCAGAATTTCATGAAAAAGCAAGACTTACTTTAGTATCTAATATTAGTATTAAAGAAGGATCTGCACATGATGTTGTATTAAAAGAGATTGAAGCAAAACCATTATAGGAGGAAAAGATTTTGAAAGAACAAGAATTAATAATTATACTAGATTTTTATGGACAATATAATCAATTAATCGCAAGAAGAGTAAGAGAATGTAATGTATTTTGTGAGATACTTCCTTTTAATACTCCTATAGAAAAAATAAAAGAGAAAAATCCAAAAGGAATTATATTTACTGGAGGCCCTGCAAGTGTTTATTTAGAAGATTCTCCAAAATGTGATGAGGAGATATTTAATCTAGGAATTCCAGTACTTGGGATATGTTATGGTATGCAACTTATGACTTATATGCTTGGAGGTAAAGTAAAAAGAGCTTTTAAAAGAGAATTTGGAGAGATTGATGTTCAAATAAATAATAAATCATTATTATTTGAAGGATTAGATGATATAAATAAATGTTTAATGAGCCATCAAGATTATGTAGAAAATGTCCCAGAAGGTTTTGAAGTTATAGGAAGTACTGATAATTGTAAAATTGCTAGTATGGAAAATAAGGAGAAATTATTTTATGGAATACAATTTCATCCAGAAGTAAACCATACTAAAAATGGAACTAAAATTATAAGAAACTTTTTGTATAATATATGTAAATGTAAAGGCACTTGGAAAATGAATTCTTTTGTAGAAGAAAAAGTAAAAGAATTAAAAGAAAAAATAGGAGATAAAAAAGCAGTATGTGCTTTATCTGGAGGTGTTGATTCATCAGTTGCTGCAGCTCTTATTAACAAAGCAATAGGAAGTAATCTAACTTGTATATTTGTAGATCATGGTTTACTTAGAAAAAATGAAGCAAAAGAAGTCGAAGAGATTTTTACAAAACAGTTTGATGTTAACTTTGTAAAAGTAGATGCTAAGGATAGGTTTTTAGGAAAATTAAAAGGTGTATCTGATCCAGAACAAAAAAGAAAAATAATCGGAGAAGAGTTTATAAGAGTATTTGAAGAAGAAGGAAAGAAACTAGGAAAAGTTGATTATTTAATCCAAGGTACTATTTACCCAGATGTAATTGAAAGTGGAGTAGGAGTAGGTGCTAAAATAAAGAGTCATCATAATGTAGGAGGACTTCCTGATTATGTTGATTTTAAAGAAATTATAGAACCATTAAGAGATTTATTTAAAGATGAAGTAAGAAAAGTAGGATTAGAACTTGGTCTTCCAGAATATTTAGTATATAGACAACCATTCCCAGGACCGGGCTTAGCTATAAGAGTAATAGGAGATATAACAGAGGATAAATTAGATATTTTAAGAGAAGCTGATTACATTTTTAGAGATGCGATAATAAAAAATGGATTAGATAAAGATATAAATCAATATTTTGCTGTACTTACTAATATAAGAAGTGTAGGTGTTATGGGTGACGAGAGAACTTATGATTATACTATAGCTCTAAGAGCTGTAACAACTTCAGATTTTATGACTGCAACATGGAGCAAAGTACCATATGAGATTTTAGAAAAAGTTTCTACTAAAATAGTAAATGAAGTAAAACATGTAAATAGAGTAGTATATGATATTACAAGTAAACCGCCAGCAACTATTGAATGGGAATAATTAAAAAATATGATATATAATAAAACACTAAGTAATTTGCTACTTAGTGTTTTATTATAAATATATTGACTTTTTTTGACTTACTATATTATATAATAATTATAACTAGTATATCTATTATAACAATTATATTTTTTATAATTGCTTTAAATATTTTTAGGAGGTTAGTAGATGTCAAAAGATTCAGATTTTTTAATAGATTTAGTAAAAAAAGCAAATGTACTAATAACAGATGACTTAATCATAAAAGCAAAAGATAATGAAGGAGATTTAGTAACTAATTTTGATTACGAAATAGAAAAATACATGATAGAAAGGATAAAAGAAAAATATCCTGGGTTTACAATAGTTAGTGAAGAGTTTAATGAAAATAATAAATTAACTGATAATTGTTTTACAATAGATCCAATAGACGGTACAGTTAATTTTTCAAATGGGCTACCTTTATGGGGAATACAAGTAGCATGTATTAAAAATTCACAAACTATTGCATCTGTAATATATCTTCCAAGCTTAAATGAATTATATTATGCAGATGAGAGTGGTGCTTATTTAAATAATAAGAAAATTCATGTTAATGATTATGGAATAAATAGAGGAATGTATACAGTTACTGCAAAAGATGCAATTATAGGTGAAATAAAAATGAGAGAATTAAATAAAAATAATTGTAATTTTTGTGCTTGCATTAATTTTGCTTGGGTTGCAACAGGTAGACTAAGTGGCACTATGTTTAGAAAAGACTCTTTATGGGATTATATCCCAGGACAATTTTTAGTAAAACAAGCTGGTGGAGTCATTTATAATGAAAGTGGTTCTCATGTAGCAGCAAATAATAAAGAGTTTTTAGAGACTTTAAAAGAAAGAGCATCATTTAATAAATATGAAGAAGTAAAGATTGTAAAGAAAAATAACTAAAGAATAAAATAGAAAATTAAAAGAAATTTAAAAATAGAAAATAAACATAAAAAAATATCAGGAGTAATTTATGAAAGTATTATTATTTACACATTCACAAGATCCAGATGGAGCAGGATGTGCCATTTTAGCTAACTTAGCTTTTAGCATCTATACATTAGTTCCAACAAAAACATTTGATATAAATAAAAATGTTCAAAAATACATAGATAATAATTTTATATATGATTATGATAAAATTTTTGTTACAGATTTATGTATTAAAGAACCATTACTTACATTTATAAATAATGATGAAATATTAAAAAATAAGGTTATAATTATAGATCACCACAAATCAGAAATAGACGAAGGAAATGATAAATATTCATTTGTAAACATTAAAATTGAAGAAAATGGAATAAAAGTGTCTGGAACAAGTCTTTTTTATGACTATCTAGTAAGTAATGGATATTTAGATATTTCTTTGCAAAATAAGAAAATAGTAGAAAATTTTGTAGAATATACAAGAGCTTATGATACTTGGGATGGAACAAAAGAGAATTTTGAAATGGGCAAGAAATATCATATATTATTTGAAAATTTAAGTTTTCAAAAATATGTAGATATGATAGATGATAAAATCACGAAATTAGGTTCTCTTGAGTTTAATGATTTCGAAAGCAAAATTATAAGCAGACATGAAGAAAACTCAAATAAAGAGATTCTAGAAGCAATTAAAGGTATGAAAATTATTAACTTTAAACTAAGTAATAATATAAATTATAAAATTGGTTTTATAGATATAGAATATAAATATAGAAATGATGTAAATGGTGTTATTAAAATGAATAATAAATATGATATTGATGTAATTGGAATGATAATGAAAGATACAGATACAGTATCATATAGACAAGTAAAAAATGTAGATGTATCTATAATTGGTAAGTACTTTGGAGGAAAAGGACACAGAGAAGCTGCAAGCAATTTAAAAAATAATGAGAAATTTAAAGAGTTTATAAAAAAATAAAGAAAATAAAAATAAATTAAGGAGCTTGTTATGAATAATATTAGAATTTTATGTTATGGAGATTCAAATACATGGGGATATATTTCAGGAAGTGACCATCAAAGATATGGTAATTCTGAAAGATGGACGAAAGTTCTAGCCAATCTTTTAGGAGATAAATTTGAAATAATTGAAGAAGGTCTAAATAGTAGAACTTTAATATCTAATGATCCAAGACCTGGAAAAGAAGGAAAAAATGGATATGAATATCTAATTCCATGCCTAGATTCACATGATCCTATTGATTTAGTAATTTTAATGCTTGGTACTAATGAACTTAAATACACTTATAATAAAACACCAGAAGAGATAGGAAATTTATTAGAAGAATATTTTGTAAAAACAATTTTAAACAGAAAATCACAGATGAAAGATTCTTATCCAAAACTTTTAATTATAGCCCCACCTTTAGTAAGTGAAGAAACAGGATATGGTAGAAAAGAGAATAAATATTTGGGTGCTTCAGAAAAGTCAAATAAATTAAATGATATATATAAAAATATTGCAGAAAAATATAATTGTTATTTTTTAAGTAACAAGGGATTAGATGTTGGCATAGATGGTGTTCATTTGACTAAAGAAAGTCATAAGAAATTAGCAAATTTACTACATGAGATGGTTAAGAAAATATATTAATAAAATGTAAAAGTTTGAGATTTACATAAAATTATGGTATAATATATGTATGTCTTATTGGATGCCGATTGTGACATGAGTCACAGAAAGGGGAAAACCATGGAATCGGCAAGACAGTTGTTTGAAAGGGCTGCAGAGGAGAACAAGGGGGTGAGAATCTACCTCACAAAGGATCCCAACCTTATCGGTGGGATTCCTGTACAGATTGACTTCGATCCGAGCGAGTTTCCGTTCATGAGCAAGACACTTCACCACGAAGGTGATGAAGAGCTCATCAAGGTCGACTGCTTCAAGAGACCTCGCATTGCATCTCTTCGGGATGACCCGACTTGCAGGGCAAAGGTCCGTGAGCTCTATCGCATGGATGTCGACAAGGTGTGCTACCAAGGTAAGATCTATGCTTACCTCAGTGTTGACACTGCAATCTGCATAGAGGACAAGCCCCAAAAGTAGTCCATAAGGACATTCCTCAGCAACTAGCTCTTCAAACAAAGCTGGTGGGTACTGTAAAAGGTGCCCACCAGCTCTTTATTTGTTAAATATTAAAAAATGCTGTATAATAATATTATCTTCTGTTAAACGCCGATGTGGCATGAGCCACAAGAAGGGAGACCTATGAATTCGGCAGAAAAGATTATCGAGCAAGCAATTCGAGAGGATAAAGGAGTTGATATTTGTCTTAGCGTTAATACATTCTTGAACGGATTTGTTCCTGTTCATGTGACTTTCACTAAAGCAAAACACAACCCATTTACTTCAGAAACGAAGCATCATGCAGAAAGCGAGATTGAACTTGTAGTTGATAATAAAGGCAAGCAAAAAATCGCCTGGATGCGTGATAAACCGGAAAAGAAGTTTAAAGTCCGGAGCATCTATGAAGACAGCGGAATGTATGTCTCTCCGAGACGCCTTGATTATGCTTTCTTGGATGTGGTAAACGTCTATAAATGCTTTGACGGGAATGTTTTTAAGTCTTTTTAAAAGATGCTTTTAATTATCTAGAGGAGCTACTCGATAAAACAAGCAGGCACTTTCAGAAAGTGCCTGCTTGTTTTTATATATCTTAAGTTATTTACGTAATTATTTATAATAATTGTAAGTTGTTATTATGTTAAGTATGTGTTATAATAATTATATGTCCTGTTGGATGCCGAACGTAGCATGAGCTACAAGAAGGGAGACCTATGGATTCGGCAATCAAGAGCACTATCGAGCTGGCAATCGAGCACAAGAAGGGGGTGGTTATCTACCTCAGTCCTGATGCCGAGCCGATCGAAGGCGTCAGGAAGATCAACATGAAGGTCGAAAGCAGGAGGCTCCAAGAGTCTTTTTGCACCTTGAAGCACGGTGGGGATGATATCCCTACGATCGTCGTGAACACCGACCATCACCCGAACCTCGCAAAGCTTGATGGTAGCAGCGAGCTCTTTAGGGTGAGCGGCACGGTCAGTGGCGATTCTGGCGGCAGGCCCGTCAGCAAGTGCTTCGCCTTTATGGTGATCGACATCGCCTTCAACTGCGCGGAGGAAAGCGATCGTCCTTTTTAAGGACTAGCTTCCTTTCCCAAAAGCAATCTTTTGCTAGAGGGACTCGATAGAAGGCGGGTGGGTGCTTTTAATGGCCCACCTGCTTTATTTTTTTTAAAAAGTATATATTAATTAAAAAGGTTAAAAAAATTAAATTATAAAAGTAAAAATTAAATAAAAATATCTATAAAAATAATAAATAAATTATTATAATAAATATAATATTTAAAATAATTATTTTTTAGAAAGGAAGTAATAATTATGGAGAAATCAAAAGTATATTTTACTAAAGAAATTACGCCAGAAAGTGTAGTAAAGATTTTTGATACTTTAAAAGTTAATTTACCAGGGAAAGTTGCTGTTAAATTACATTCTGGAGAAGAAGGAAATCAAAATTACATTAAACCTGAATTTGTAAAGAAAATAGTAGAACACGTAAATGGAACTGTTGTAGAATGTAATACAGCATATGATGGAGAAAGAGATACAACAGAAAAACATAAAAAATTATTAGATAACCATGGATGGACAAAATATTTTAATGTTGATTTATTAGATGCAGAAGGACCAGATAAAGAAATTGATATTCCAAATGGAAAGCAAATCAAAAAAGATTATTTAGGAAAAGATATAGATAAATATGATTCACTTTTGGTTTTATCTCATTTTAAAGGTCATCCAATGGGAGGATATGGTGGAGCTTTAAAGCAACTTTCAATAGGTTGTGCTTCAGGATATGGTAAAAAAATAATTCACGGTGCAGGAAAAACAGAGAATTATTTTGAAACAGAACAAAATAAATTCTTAGAATCAATGGCAGATGCTGCCTCAGCAGTTCATAATATGTTTAAAGATAAAGTTTGCTATATAAATGTTATGTGCAACTTATCAGTAGATTGTGATTGTTGCGCAGTAGCTGAAGATCCTTGTATGAAAGATATTGGAATTCTTGCTAGTATAGACCCAATTGCTGTAGATCAAGCTTGTATTGATTTAATATATAACTCAAAAGATCCAGGAAGAGATCATTTTGTAGAAAGAGTTGAAAGACAAAATGGTGTTCATACGATTGAAGCTGCTTCTGAACTTGGATTTGGTTCAAGAGAATATGAATTAATAAATATAGATTAATTAATTTTTAAATATTTTAATTATTGATTTCATATTTATTATAATAATAATTTAAATTTAAAATTAAAATTATTATTATTATTATTGTTATTAGTTTTATTTTAGTGTTATTTATTGAAATTAAATAAATTTATGTTATAATCTTTTATAATAAAAAAGCACCAGGGGTATCTATTTTATAGATACCTTTTAAGTGCGTTTACATTTTTTTGTGTATAAACCTAAAATCTATTAATGTAAAGGGGGATTAAAATGAACGAAAATGAACTTTTACGTGAAAGAGAAAAACTGAGGCAAGTTATACAAAAAATAGAAGATGAGAAGAAGATTATTGAAAAAAGCTTATCGAGTTCAAAAAACACTTATGAAAAAGATGATTTTGTTAGAGCGCAACTAATTTATATGGGTAATAAGAAACTTAAAGATATTAAACAGATTAGATCAAAACCATATTTTGCTAGAATTGATTTTAAAGCAGATTTAGACAAAGATAAAGAAAGATTATATATTGGAAAAATTTCTTTATTAGATAGTAAAACTCAAGAATCAATAATTGTTGATTGGAGAGCTCCAATATCAAATCTATATTATGATGGAAGGATAGGAAGGTCTAGTTATATTTCTCCTGAAGGAGAGATTACAGGAGAAATTTCTTTAAAAAGACAATATTTTATTGAAAATCAGATTTTAGAGAAATATACAGATATTGATTTAAAAGCAAATGATGAACTTCTTCAAGTAGCATTAGAAGAAAAAGCAGATGATAGATTAAAAAATATTGTAGCAACTATTCAAAAAGAACAAAATGCAATTATAAGAGCAGATATGAATAAGCCATTAATAGTTCAAGGTGTTGCTGGAAGTGGAAAGACGACAATTGCTTTACATAGAATCGCATATCTTATATATACATATGAAAAAGAATTTGATCCTAATAATTTTATGATTATTGCTCCAAATAAATTCTTTTTAAATTATATTTCAAATGTCCTACCAGATTTAGGAGTTGAAGATGTTAAACAATATACTTTTGAAGATTTGGCATATGAGATTATAGGAAAAAGACTTAAAATTTCAGATAGTAATGAAAAATTAGTCACAATAGTAAATAGAGAATTTGATGATATTAATAAAGGTGATATTGATTTAATTATAAAAGAGTCTAAGTTTAAATCTTCAATTAAGTTTAAAGAATTAGTAGATAAATTTCTAAGATGTATTGAAGAAAATTATATTCCTAAAAAAGATTTTATTTTAGAAAATGTAAGAATAATGAGATATGAAAATATTCAAAACTTATTTTTAAATACATATAAAAATTTAAGTTTTGTAAGAAGAATAGACGAAATTAAAAAGCATATATATTCAAAACTTATAAATAATATAGATAAAATAGAAGATTTAATAAAAAGAAAAAGATCTTATAGAATAAATAAAATGCTTAAGGAAAATATTTCTGATGAAGAAAAACAAAAAAGAAGAATTGAGATTTTCGAAGAATATGAAGATATTTTAAAAAGATTAGATAAACAAGATTTTAAATTAATAGATCCTTTTTTTGAAAAAATAGATAAAAAAGATAGTTTTGAATATTACAAAGAATTTATTTGTGAATTTATTTATAAATTAATTTTGGATAAAGAACTTTCAAATTATTTAATAAATAATACATCAACTAATCTAGAAAAAGGAGAAATTTCTTTTGAAGATTTAGCTCCAATAATGTATATACATTATAAAATATATGGTGCTAAATTTAATACTAAATTAAGACATATTATAATAGATGAAGCACAAGATTATGGTGAGTTTCAATTTAGTGTATTAAAGACGATTTTAAATAGTAATTCTATGACAATATTAGGAGATATTGCACAAGGAGTTCATTTTTATAGAGGAATAGAAAATTGGGAAGATTTTATTAAAGTTGAATTTAAAGATGAAAAGCCTATATATTTAACTTTAGAAAAGACATATAGAACGACTAAAGATATAATGGACAAAGCAAATAAGGTTATAGATAATCTAAGCAAAAAAGAAAAAGAATTTATAGTAAAAGGCGAGCCAGTAATAGATAAAAAAGATTCGATAAAGATTTATAAAAAAGATTCTGATATAGATATAATTAAAGATATTATAAATAAAATTTATGAATATAAAAAATCAGGTTATAAATCAATTGCTATAATAGGAAAAGATATGAGTGAATGTAAATTCATAAAAAATAATTTAGATAAATTGTATAAAAAACAACAATTTAGTGAAAATGTAAAACTAATTCAAAGCAAAGATTCTGAATATAATGCTGGTATATCTATAGTACCTTCATATCTAGCAAAAGGATTAGAATTTGATTGTGTAATTTTATATAATGTAAATGATAAAAATTATACAAAAAGTTCTTTAGATATTAAACTTTTATATGTTGCAATTACAAGAGCGATGAGTAGATTAGATATTTATTATTTAGGTAATATTTC
>CALWZY010000048.1 GCA_944386155.1 uncultured Clostridia bacterium
TAGATATTTAGGTGTAAGGGGGGATAAATAATGGCATATAATCATAAAGAAATTATAGCAGAAAGGCCTTCAAGATTTACTTCAGGTCATAGAATGTGTGCAGGTTGTGGTGCTCCTCCTGTTGCAAGAATGATTTTAAGAGCATTAAAACCAGAAGATCATGCAGTTATATCTAATGCTACAGGTTGTATGGAAGTTTCAACTTTTATATATCCATATACATCATGGACTGATTCTTTTATCCATACAGCATTTGAATGTGCAGCAGCTACTTTATCTGGATCTGAAGCTGCATATAAAGCAATGAAAAGACAAGGAAAATTACCAGAAGATAAAAACACAAAATTTATTGCATTTGGTGGAGATGGTGGAACTTATGATATAGGACTTCAAAGTTTATCAGGTGCTATGGAAAGAGGTCATGACATGGTTTATGTATGTTATGACAATGGAGCTTACATGAACACTGGTATTCAACGTTCTTCAGCAACACCAAAATTTGCTGATACTACCACTTCTCCTGCTGGAAGTGTAGTTCCAGGAAAAATGCAAGCAAGAAAAGATTTAGCTAAAATAATGGTTGGACATCATCTACCATATGTTGGTCAAACATTAGCAATGGGTAACTTTAAAGACCTTTACGAAAAAGCTGAAAAGGCAATCTATACAGAAGGTCCATGTTTCTTAAATGTTTTAGCTCCATGTCCAAGAGGTTGGGGTTATAATACAGAAGATTTAATGCAAATAAATAAACTTGCTGCAGATACTTGTTATTGGCCTTTATATGAAGTCGTAGATGGTAAATATAAGATTACTTATAAACCAGCTAAAAAACTTCCTATAGAAGAGTTCTTACGTCCACAAAAGAGATTTAGACATATGTTTAAACCTGGAAATGAGTGGATGATTGAAGACTTCCAAAAAGAAGTTGATGCTAGATGGCAAGAATTATTAGATTTAGAAGAAATGACAAATAAAGAATAATAATTACTTTATTTATTACTTCAATTTATGTTATCAACATTTTATTTAATAAAATTCATATAATTTTTATACTAAAAAACTAGTTAAATAGAATTTTACTTCTTATTTAACTAGTTTTCTTTTTATTATTAATTATATTAGTTTATTTTATTATATTTATTTATTATATTAATTTATTTTTTTATAAATTATATTATATTATATTTTATTTAATTTTATTTTTTCTCTTTGATAATACCTTCTCTATATGCTTCTATTAATAATTTTAGATTTTCTATTTCTTTTTTTAATCTTAAACCTATATCAGTATCACCAACAGATTTTCTTTCTACTTTATTTTCATTAACCATGATATCATATTTTATATCTATTTCATTTCTTATAGCTTCATCTTTTGAATCAAAAGGTTCATTTGCAGATAAAACTAGTCCATGAGAATTATATGTTAGAGTATATCCAGCTCTTCCTGTTTGAGATCTATAGCTTTTTGCAAATCCACCATCTATAACTAAAAGTTTTCCTTCTGCTCTTATTGGACTTTCTCCATTTTTCTCTTTTACAGGCATATGTCCATTTATAATATGTGAGTCCTCATCTTCTATTCCAAATTCTTTTAATATTTTTTCACATATTTCCTTAGATTCTACCAATTTAAAATATGGATCTTTAATTTCTTTATGTGGTTCTTTATCATCGATAAAATACCTTTCAAATGTTGCTGCTTTATCTTTTCCAAATAAAGGAGAATTAGCAGAACACCATAAATACCACATAATATCTTCTACTTCTTTACTTTTTGTTTTGTTTTTTCTTTGAGCAAATGCAATTCTTGCTATAGTTTCAGCATAATCAAATAATTCTTTTCCTTTTACTGTCTTTCCAAGCATTTCAACTTCTCTAAAACTTCCATCTTCATTCATTGGAACACATCCATGAAATAAAAGGTTTGAATTAAATCTATTATACATAGCACCATTTAAATATAAAAATGATATATGTTCTTTTAAAACAGGACTATTTAAGAAAGAATTTTTTAACCTTTCTATTAATTCCGCTTCTTCCTTACTTAATTCATATGGATCATTTCTATTAATTGTTGGGAAATTAGTATCATTTAATTCATAAACTTTATTATTAACTTTTACTTTTCCATTTACGTAATCTATCTTATCTAATAAAAGTCTATCACTCATTTTATATTCTGGATGTCTTTTAATCATTTGTCCTTCTAATTTAAATTGAATAATAGTAATAGCTTTATGGATTTTTGCAATAACGTTTTTATCTGTATCTATATACTTGTTATAATCATAAACTCTTGGCATAAAGTCTGTACATTCATCATCTTGATATTTTTGCATAGCAAATGTTGAAAGTGGTCTTATATTTATACCATAATCATCTTCTAAAGTATCTAAATTATCATATCTAGAACAAATTCTAATCACATTTGCAATACATGCTTCATTTCCGCATGCAGCACCCATCCATAATATATCATGATTTCCCCATTGTATATCCAAGCTGTGGAATTTTATAAGTTCTTCCATAACAAGTTTAGCACTTGGACCTCTATCAAATATATCTCCAATAATATGCAGATGATCTATTGCCATCCTTTTAATTAAATCTGAAAGAACTACTATAAACTCCTCTGCTCTGTCTAATTCAACAATCGAATTTATAATTTGTTTATAATATCTTTCTTTATCTTTATAATCTCCTTGTGAGTGTAATAACTCATCTATTATATAGTCAAATCCTTTTGGTAGAGCTTTTCTTACTTTAGATCTTGTATATTTTGTACTGACTTCTCTTGCTACTTTTATAAGTCTATATAAAGTTATTCTATACCATTCATCAATATCATCTACTTCTTTTTTTATATACTCTAGTTTTTCTTCTGGATAATATATTAAAGTAGCTAAAGTTTTTCTCTCTTTTTCTGTTATGCTACTTTCAAATATATCTTCAATTTTGCTTCTTATAATTCCAGAAGCATTTTTTAAGATATGAGAAAAAGAACCATATTCTCCATGAATATCGCTCAAAAACAATTCTGTTCCTTTTGGAAGGTTTATTATCGCTTGTAAATTAATTATTTCTTCTGTAACAGCACTTATGTTTCCATAAGTATTACTTAGTAATTCTAAGTACTCTTTAGTCTTGTTATCTATATTCATAGGCCCTCCTTATAAAGGAAATTATACTATGTTTTTCTATTTTTTTCAAGAATATGAGGTTTTTAAAAAAAGTATATCCTTTGCTAAAAATAAAAAACTAGAAGTAGAACTTCTAGCTAAATATTTTATTAAATTAAGATTATTCTTCATCTTGGCTTGGAGCTCCAACAGGACATACACTTGCGCAAGTTCCACAATCTATACATTGTGATTTATCTATTACATATGTATTTTCTCCTTCTTGAATACATCCTACTGGACATGATCCTGCACATGCACCACATTTAATACAATTTTCTGAAATTTTGTATGCCATAACTTACACCTCCCTTCGATGTTATTTTATATTATAATAGTCTTTTTACTATTTTGGCAACCTTTTTCTTGACTTCTTTTTCGTTTATATCTATTAATCTTCTATTTTTCATTAATATTTTTCCATCTACTATAACAGTATCGACATCTGCACCATTTGCAGAATATACTAAGTTAGAGCATATATCATTTTCAGGATATAGATGAGTTTTATTTCTATTTATACAGATAATATCTGCTTTTTTTCCTACTTCAATAGTACCTATTTCGTTATCTAATCCTAAAACTTTTGCACCTTCAATTGTCGCCATTTTAAGTATCTCATAAGCAGACATTCTACTTTTTTCTTGAGTATTTATTTTTTGTAAATATGCAGCGACTTTCATTTCTTCAAACATATCCATTGTAGAAGATGTCTCTATACCATCTGTTCCGATTCCTACATTAATATTTGCATCATGAAGCTTTGTTATATTACAAATATTAGATGAAAATTTACAATTACTTCTCGGAGTATGTGAGATACCGCCTTTAATATGCTTTAAAATGTCTATATCTGAGTTTTTTATGTATGTTCCATGAACTAATACCACTGGCACATCAAAAACGTCGCTATCGCTTAAATATTCAATTCCAGATTGTGCATATTTTTCTTCTATTATCTCATTTTCTTTTAAAGTTTCTGGAAGATGAATATGAATCCCTGTGTTTAATTCTTTTGCCAAATCTACACATTTTTTTAATGTTTCTGGATTACAAGTATGTGGTGCATGTGCAGAAACATATATTTTAATTTTACTATCTTTTTCAGTACTATATTTTTTAAAATATTCTCTTGTTCTTTCTAATTTATCTTTTATTGAATCATCAGTTACACTCCAAGCTATTATTCCTCTTAAACCAGATCTTTCTGCTGCTTCTATAGTTTTATCCATTCTAAAATACATATCATTAAAAGTTGTAGTACCTGATTTTATCATTTCTATACAAGATAAATATGAATTCCAATAAATATCATCTGGTTTTAATCTTTCTTCTACTGGAAAAATTGCATTTTGAAGCCAATCTACTAACTTTGAATCATTTTTGTAACCTCTAAAAATACTCATAGCTAAATGCGTATGAGTATTTACTAATCCTGGCATAACAATCATATTTTTAGCATCTATTACTTTATCTACATCATCTAATATTCTATCTTCTATTTTTGAAATAATATTTTTTTCAATTAATATATCCTTCTTTTGTATATTCGGATTATCCAAAACCATATCTAAAACTGTTGCATTTTTTATTAGTATTTTCATTTCTCTCCCCAAACTGCAAATTATCATACGTATATTAATAAGTTCTTTTGTAAATATAACTTATATATCATCTGAATTATTTTTGCTATCTATTTCTTCTAATTTTTCTAGTTTTTCTAATTCTTCTAAATCTTCTTGACTTTCTACATCAAGATTATTCTCATCTTCTTCTGCATCTTTTATGATTTCTATATCTTCTAGTTTATATCTTCTATAGAAAGTATCTTCTCCGTCTGTTAATTTTACTTTTATTATTTCTTTTAAAGTTTCTATTCCACAAACTTCTCCTGTACCTTCTTCACATTTTACAATAGCGCCTATTTTAGGAAGTCTTTTAAGTTTTTCCTCATATACTTCTTGCTCATATTTCAAGCAACACATAAGTCTACCACAATTTCCAGAAATTTTAGATGGATTTAATGATATATTTTGTTCTTTTGCCATTTTAATTGAAACTGTTTCAAAGTTTCCTAAAAATGTGCAACAACAAAGTTCTCTTCCGCACATTCCATTTCCGCCAATTCTTTTAACTTCGTCACGTACACCTATTTGTCTTAATTCTATTCTTGTTTTAAATATAGCTGCTAAATCTTTAACAAGTTCTCTAAAGTCTATTCTTCCATCTGCTGTAAAGTAAAAAATTAATTTAGAGCCATCAAACTTGTACTCACAATCTATAAGTTTCATCTCTAAGCCATGCTTTTTTATCTTTTCTTCACATTTTTTCATAGCTTTATCTTCTTTTGCTTTGTATTCTTGATACATTTTTTTATCTTTATCTGTTGCAATTCTTATAACATTCTTTAGTGGGTTAGTTAATTTTTCTTCTTCTATTTCTTTATTTGCAATTACCGTCTCTCCATATTCATCCCCCATAGCTGTTTCTACTATAACAGGCATTCCTTTTTCTATTTCAAGTCCATTTGGATCAAAATAATATATTTTTCCTGTCTTTTTAAATCTTACGCCAATTATTGTTTTCATTAACTCCCTCCCATATTTTAAATAGCATATTGTCTATACTCATATCAAAATTATTATTTGATTTTAATTTATTAATTGTATTTTGTACAATTTGTATTCCATTTAAAAAATCAGAATCTTTTAGACCTAAATCATATAAAACACTTATCATAAACTCTAAAAAATCATATATTTTATCTTTATCATATATGATTTTTCCCTCTAAATAAAATTCTAATTTACTCTTTTCTTTTGTTCCTTTTAAAAATCTTTCTATGTTTAAGTATGTATCTTTATTATTTAATATATCATTAATTTTTTTGATACTTCCATTTAAATATTTAATAGTATTAAAATTAAATTCATCTAAATTTATATTAGTATCTTTTTTTATATATTCTCTTATTTCTTCATTAGATAATCTATTAAATTGAATTTTTGTACATCTAGATTTTATTGTTGTAAGTAAAAGATTTTCATTTGAAGAAATTAATATAATCGTCATATACTCTGGTGGTTCTTCTAATGTTTTTAATAAACAATTTTGAGCATCTTTTGTCATCTTATCAGCTGCATTTATTATACATACTTTATTTTTAGATATTATTGGTTTTTCAATTACCTTTTTAATAAATTCTCTAATTTCATCTATTTTTATTGCTTCTTCATTTTCATTTAATAATATAAAATCAGGGTGATTATTTGAATCAAACATTATACAAGATTTGCAGTTATCTTCTCCAGTTTTATTCTCACATAAAATTGATTTTGCAAAATCTTTTGCAAATAATATTTTTCCAATGCCTTCTGTTCCTTGAAATATATAGCTATGACTTATTAAATTATGTTCTATTGCTTTTTTCAAATCATTTTTAACTGCATCATTACCAATTATATTGTTAAATATCAAATTTATCTCTCCTAATCTACACTTCCAAATCTATTTAATGGCCAAAATCTAAATACTACTTTACCTTCAATCTTTTCCATTGGTACACATCCAAAACATCTACTATCAGTACTATGTGGTCTATTATCTCCCATAACGAAAACACAATTTTCTGGTACAATAATATCTGTAAATACACCATTCATATCCCCAGTTTCCACACCGTGCAGATAACTTTCTTGTAGTTCTTCACCATTAATATATACTTTTCCGTCTCTTATTTGAACATGCTCTCCTGGAAGTCCAATGATTCTTTTAATATAACTCATTTTATTCCATTCTAAAACATAGTATGTAAATTTTCCAAATAATGAATCAGGTGAATTTTCATATTTAGCAACTGGATTAGATAAATCAGCATCTTCTAAAGATACCATAGTAGTACTTGGTGCTTCAAATGTTATAATTTCTCCTCTTTTCCATTCATGATTAAATGTAACTGCTAATCTATTTAAAATAAGTCTTTCATTTTCTACAAAAGTTGGTTGCATTGAAACTTGTTTAACAACTGTCGGAGTTCCAACGAAATATCTAACTGTAATTGCAAGTATAACTGCAATTATAAAACAGTAACCCCATTCTATAGCATTCTTAACTTTTGGATTCAATTTATATACCTCTTTTCATTTTTGTTTAAAATTAATCTTTTTTTGTTTTTCGAGTTGTAGATGTTTTTTTAGAAGTTGTTTTCTTTGCTGTTGATTTTTTTGTTGTTCTTTTTGCTGTCTTTTTAACTGGTTTTTCTTCTACTAATTCTTCTGCTACTTTTTCTTCTAATTTTTCTTCTACATTATCTGTATCTTCTGTATTTCCATCATCAAAAGAAAATATATCATCTTCCTTGTTTTCTAGTAAATCTACATCTGAATTTTCATTTTCTTTATCTTCTACTTTCTCATTTTCATCCTCAATATCATTTCCCCATGAAAAATCAGAATCTTCTTTATTATCTTTTTCATCTATTTCATCTTTTTCATCATTTAAATCAGTATTATAAATCTCTTCCCCTATATCATCTTTATCGTTTTCATATAAGTTTTTATCATAAGAATAAATATCTATATCATCATCTTCTTCATCTTGATTTTCAAGATTATCTATCTCGTTTAAATCATCTGCATCTTTTTCTAAATCTTTAGCACTATCTTCATTCTTAATATCATTTAAAAGCAAATCCTCATCATCTTTTAACCATTCTTTATAATCGCTTTTATCTTCTTCACCATATATTTTGTCATTTTCTTTATTATCTACAAAAATATCTTCTTCGTTATTTTCGTCTGTAGAAAAATCTTGTAAAGGTTCTTCTTTAGTTTCAGTAAATAGATTTTGAGTATCTTCCATCTTTTCTTCAGATTTATTCTCTTCATATTCTTCTATATCTTTATTCTTTTCTTCATTTGTTCTTCTTTTTTTAACCTTTTTAGGCATATTATCAATTTGATAAGTAATTAATAATATTAATACTATTATAACTGCAAACAATATAATAAAAACAACTTTACTTTCAGCAATAACGCTTGATTCTAATAATTCTCTCATACAAACCACCATTTCCTTTTATAAATTTTCTTTTGTAACATTATTTACTTTATCATTTTTTTGTTTTGTTGGAATTCTAATTACAACTTCTGTACCTTTTCCAAGTTCACTTTTTATATCTATTTTCGAATCGTTTTTATCAAGTATTTCTTTAGCAATCGAAAGTCCAAGTCCAGTTCCACCCATTTCTCTTGTTCTTGCCTTATCAACTCTGTAAAATCTTTCGAATACTTTATCTATTTCATCTTCAGCAATTCCAATTCCATTATCAATAATTTTTATGTATGCATCATTATAAACAAATCCAACATATATTTTAATGTATCCACCCTCTTTAGTATATTTAATTGCATTTGTTAAAATATTAATAACAACTCTTTCTATTCCTGATCTATCTGCATATACAGGTGGAACATTTGCTGTGACAAAGCATTCTGCTTTATGATGTTTTTGTTCTATTTCAAATGATAATGAATCATACACAGATTTTACAAGTTCACCTAAATCAAATTCAGTTTTTTCCGTTATGATCATTCCTGTATCATATCTTGATAATGTAAGCAAATCACTTACAAGCTCTGACATTCTTTTAGCTTGAGTTGATATTCTTTCTAAGAATTTTTTTTCATCTTCTTCAGAACAACCACCTTCTAAAAGAGTATCTGCATATCCCAATATTGAAGTTATAGGAGTTTTTAATTCATGTGATACATCTGCTACAAATTCAGTTCTCATAGTATCTAATTTAACATGTCCTGTTATATCTTGAATTACTACTATTAATCCTCCTGGTAGCTCGCTTTCATTTTTGAATGGTGCGAAAAACAAATTTAATGTCTTTTCACCAACTTCAATTCTCTGTTCAGTAGAAGCCATATCTTCTAAGTATATTATCTTTTCCATATTTATATCCATGCCAAGCTTGTTAAAAATCTTTGAAAAAGTATCTTCACTATCAGATATTTCTAGCAATTCTTTTGCAGCTACATTAATATGAATAATTTCTCCTTTAATGTTAAATGCAATAATACCATCTGTCATGTGCAATAAAATTGTCTCAATTTGCTTTTTCTGTCTTGAAACTTCTTTTAAATTTTCTTGTAGTTCATCATGTATCATTCCAAAGGCTTTGGTAATACCTGTTACTTCATTTTTATCTTCACTTAAATACTTTTCACCTGTTTTTTCATTACCAGCTATAAGCTCTGCATGCTTAATAAGCTTAGTCATAGGAGCGATTATAGATTTTAATATAAATGCACCTATAATTGCAGATATTACTCCAAACACTCCAATAGATGTCAATGTAAGTATTTTAGTCTTTTCCAATTGTAACTCAATTATTTGAGAAACGTTTTCTACTCCAGATAAACTACTACTTATATCGTTTAATTGACTTGCAAAACTTATACCTAAAAAAGCAAGTATTGCCATACCTAAAATCATGAAAATAAGAACTATTTTTATTTGAATATTCTTTAACATAATTTACCTCATACTTGTTTGGTTTATTATATCACTAATTGCGTAATTTTCAAGTATTATTGTCAATATGTAATAGATATGTAATAAAAAAAGATTGAGGATACTTTCTCTCAATCTTATAATTTATAATCTACATTTATTATTAAATTATTTTTTTGTTACTTGCCTATAAATTCTATTTTTTTACTAATTTTTAATATTCTTATTATCTTTTTTTGATTTTTTATTTTTCTTCTTTTTTTCAACCGAAAATCCAAACTTTCCTATCTTTTTAGCTAAAGGATAATATCCTCCATTTGCATATGCTATCAAATTACATTTACTTATATCAAAAGCACCTTTTTCATCAATATATTTTTCATCTGCATTAATTCCTAAAACATCAGCAATAAACATATGATGTGATCCTAATTCTTTTATCTCTGATACTCTACACTCTATAGAGACAGGAGATTCTTTAATCATCGGACATTTTACAAAGTTTGCTTTTTGTTTTGTTAATTTCATTTCTTTAAATTTATCATACTTTGATCCGCTTCTTACTCCACACCAATCAGTAGCATATGCTAAATCTTTTGTAGTAAGATTTATAACAAATTCACCAGTCTCTTTAATTATATTATATGAATATCTTTCTTTTCTTACAGATATATATACTTTTGCTGGATTTGTACATAATATCCCTGTCCATGCTACTGTTATTATATTAGATTTTTCCATTGTTCCTAAGCTTACCATTACAGCAGGGATTGGATATTCAAATGTACCTGCTTTCCATAAAACTTTTCCCATATTTTCTCCTACCTTTTATCTAAAACACGAGATCTTGCTATTAAATCAAATATTGTACGTTTCTTTTCAATATCAGACCATTCAAAAGCAAATAAAACATCATTTTCTGAGATAGAACCATTTGTATGACCCATTATTTTACTTGCATATCCATTGCTTAATTGAATATTTGAATTTCCAACTAAAGAACCATTTTGTATTTTTTTAGCAAAAAATCTTTTAACTCCTTTTTTATCTTCAGCTTCTGCATATTCATCTAACATTCTATTCATCTTTCTACATGCACCTACCATATTCTCATCAAATGAAATTTGTGGCACTAATCCTTTATCTGTTCTTGAATATTCTACTGTAGCAATAGCTCCTCCATTAAATTCTAAAGCAGCTTCTAAACTCATATCAGAAAAAATTTGATCTGCATATATTTTTTGTATTGTTTTATCTTTTAAGATTAAACTTCCATCTATTCTTGGTGAAAATACTCTAAATGTTCTTGCAAGTGGAGCTGCATCTTTTTCTTGTTCACTTAAATATGTCTTTTTAATTTCATATTCTTTTATAGTCATACTATCTGTAAAAGTTGGTTTTCCATTAGGCTGTCTTAGTGTTGCATATCCTAGTTTTCCAAGCTCTATTACTTCTATTTCATCACCTGCGGAATTTTCAATTGTAACTATTGAACTGTTTTCTGCATTTTTTAAATATTGTAATTCACACACTTCAGCTCCTGTAATTGATTCTCTTGCATTTACTTCATATTTTACATCATCTAATTCTCTTCTTTTAATAGGATTTTTTATAATATCATATAATTCTCTAATAGCTTTTATTCTTCCAACAGACTCACATAACCACTCTATATTGTTTGTTGATGCATTTTCTTCCATATTTGTCGTTGTTTCATTTAGTAAACTTAAGTATATTTCATCCTCTTTTCCAGGTTCATGTTTTGGAAAAACTAGAAATGGACTTCTTGTTCTTTTTCTATAATCTACTCTATATCTTTCTATTGTGTCTAATGCTCTTTTATACGCTTCTTTTGCTTCTTTTGAAGAACAACTTCCACCTCTTCTTTTTATTTCATTTACAATTGCACAATATGCAATTTCAAAATCTACTGAAGTTTCTTTTGCTTTTATCTCATCTGTCTCATCTTTTTTCATTGATTCTCCAAATAACTCTGCCAAAGATTCTTCAGAAAAAGAATCTCTACTAGATAATATAGCAGAAATCGTTGCTTCACCTTCTACTTTAGAAATATTTTTAAAATAGTCTCTAAATATTAAATCTCTACTATTGTAATCTATTGCACCGTCTCTTTCTAATAAAGTATATTGAATTGCAGCATATATTTTTTCAAATTCTACTTTTGTTTTAAAATCCATATTTGGTCCAAAAACTTCAAGTCCTAATAATCTATTATATTCTTCTTGGACTGAATCTATAGATATTACTCCATTTTGAGGTTTTAATAAAATTACTGGTAAAAAGTTTTTTATTCCATTTATTTTA
>CALWZY010000049.1 GCA_944386155.1 uncultured Clostridia bacterium
ATGTTGTACCTACTTTTCCCGTCTTTGTTACTTTTGTCTCTATTTCTTCTGATGTATATTTATCTACATATTTTACTTCTACATTTCCATTTACATTTATATTTGTATCTGCTGTAGCTTCTACTTCTTTTGTCACATTATTAGTTGGTAAGTTAATTGTCGCAGATACATAGTTTGTCATACTATCTAATGTTGTATTAATGTCTTTATATAAAACTTCTATATTCTTTTCTAAAGATATTGTTTTTTCACCATCTTCATATGTATTTATATCAGACAAATCTATAGTCCATGTTATTGTTTCTGTATCTGGATTATATGTACCTCCATCTAAATCTGAATTATTTACATCTATTGCATAAGGTAAATTGTCCTCTATTTCTATTTCTCCATCACCTATATATTCGTTAATAGATGCATTATATGTAATATTATAATTTACTTTATCATTTCTTGAATCTATACTTGAAGTTCCAGTTTTTTCTATATTAGCATCTACAGAAACATCTTTTAATTTATAGTATACTCTTACTTCTATGTCTTCTTCTGTATAATTTCCACCAGCAGGTCCTACTATTGCTTGTACTTTATAATTATCTGGAACATCTGAAGGAAGACTTATTGAATATTCCTCTCCAATCTTTCCTTCTAAAATTGCATCTTGAATTGTTCCACCATTTTGACTTGGAACTGGTTTCGTAGTCATTCCATTTTCATATAAATAATACTTAACTACTACTCTTGCATATTTATCTACATTTGTAATTGTTTTTGTCTCTTGATCAACACTTTCTTTTTCATAGAAATCATCATATATATTTTCTTCATCTATAACATATTCAATTTCTTGCCCATATGAATCATATTTAGGTAAATCTTCAAATGTATATTCCCATGTATTTTCTGAAGTTGCATATGCTGAGTTAATTACTTGAGTATATTTTGCTCTGTTTCCTGTAGCAGTTAATGTAATATTTCTAGGACGTCTTCCGTCTTCATTATTATTATCATCCCAAACTTTTGTTACATGTACATCTTTCGTATGATTAATAGGGATTGTAAGTGAATTACTTACTGTTTCACTTTTTTCTGGAGTATATAATTTTACTGTTGAATATACAGTATTTGTAATACTTTGATTATTTTTATTAATATTTTTATATACTAAATTTATATTTTTTCTATAAGTAAGATGGTATGGATTTTCATTTTCATATGTATTAATTGCTGAAGCAGTTAAATTCCATGTTATTGTATTATTTGATTCATCATATACACCATTATCTAGATCTGACTCTTCTTCTATAATTTCTCCTGGAAGATAATCTACCATTGTTATCGTAGCTTTTCCTATATAATCCGATATATCAACATTAGCTTCAATCGTATATGGAACCCCTTGAGTTACATCATCTATTCCATCTAAAGAAGTAGTTTTCGTTACTGTATTATTACTAATACTACCTTCGTCAACACTATAATAATAGATAACTTCTGTTCTTTCTGTTCCAATTATACCGCTTGCATTATCTGGAATAGATAGAAGTGTACAATTCGCAGGAATATTTGAACTTGGACTTGTTGTGTATTCATCTCCTGGAAAACCTTCAATTATTTCATCTGGAGCAACTGATTCTCTTGTTCCTTCTTTATAATGATGTACTATAACATCAGATTGTTGAACTTTTGTAGGCAAATTAAAGTATACTTGACAGTTTGAACTTCCTTTACCTCTTTCTAAATAAAATACACTTAATGTATGTTCTTTTTCTATATCTGAATTCCAATCTGCTCCTAAAATATCAGATAAATATGTTGTCTTATTTATCTTTCCATTTTCTTTTAATCCTTTATATAATATAACTTCTCCGTTTGCGAAATTTATATCTGCTGATATCTGATTATGTATTCCTCCGATATCTATTACTAATTTTCCATCAATAAAAATCCATATATCGTCATCACCAGAAAATTCAAATATAATATCTTCTCCTGTTGATGTTTGTCCATTTTCTGTCATATAAAATGGTGTATGAATTTTCATACCAAAATGATAAATAGCATCTTTATAATTCACCCCTGAATTAAATGGAAAAAATCCTCTTATTGCAGATCCAGCATCACTGTAATACTTGACTTTTTCATCTGACCATTCTAAATCAACATTACTTTTTGGAATACCATTTTCAAAATGTGCTTCAAATTGATTGCTATCAAATTTATAAAATCCATTCCCCTGTTTTACAAATGGAAGTCCTACATTTGTATAGCTGTCTTTTCCGCCATCTATATTTTCATCAAAAATACCATTATCTTCTACTGTAAATTGTATGTTTCCATTTTCATCTAATTCATTTTCAACTAAACCATCATATGGAAGTTCTGGATCTCTTATAGAACTTACATTTTTTGTCCATCTATTCCAATCGCTAGTTGTAAATCTCCTGTCACCAAGTACTGTTGTTGAAGCTCCTTCTGTAAAGTATATTCCTTGTGAACTTGTAGATGTTACAGATCCACCATATTCAAACAATGCGTCTGGATCATATTTGAAGAATGTCGCATCTCTATAAGCAACTTCCCAATTATCTTGTATATTTATTGTTATCTCATTTGAAGTTACTGTTTCTCCATTATATTGAACAGTAGCGCTAATTCTAACAGTTCCTACGTGTTTTCCTATAATTTTATTTCCATCAATTTCGACACTACCTAAATCGCTAGATACTTGACTATATGCTACTGTTCCTACATGACCTAAATCTTGTCCATTGTTTGTAATAACATGTACTTCTAAAGTAGCATAGTCTCCATCTTTAACAGAAATAACATCTCTTGTTGATGCTATATAAGCTCTTTTAATATAACCTGATGCTCTAGTTTCTGTAAAAGTTTGGCTTAGTTTTGTAATACTACTTTTAACAAAATTGCTAGCATTTTCGTTCATGCTTACAGCAACCACACATAAACCTATAAGTATTATTACTAGCAAAATTATATTTCTAGGTCTAAGTAAACTTAATTTTCCTTTCTTGTTTTTAGAATCTTGGCACATTTCTTGCTTTATCTTATGCTTCATTTTGGTATTCCTCCTTGATAACCTTTCTTTCTATAAATAATTTAAGTCTTATTATAAGAAGATTTTTTTTATTATCAATACCTATTATTATTATTATTATTATCAATACCTATTATTATTACAACGCCAAGGGTTTCAGCGATTGTTAAGATTTATATACGTTTTTTTTACAAATTTCGGCTATTAAAACGTATATTTTATTAATCTTTAGGGCTACTTATTTTCAATTAATTTCAATTATTTATTTAATCCACAACGTTCTTATTAAAAAGAAAAATAATCCACATTTTATACATATTGTTGTGGATTAATATTTTATAATTATATTTTTTATTACATAAAAATATTTAATTGCTTCTTATAAAATAAAAAAGAGCAGTGTTTTTAAAAATAATCTTTTCATTATTTTAAACTGCTCTTTTATTATAAGATTTTACTTTTCTTAATTAAATTCGTCTAAATTGTCTTTTTATTTAATTAATATTATAAAATCTTATGTTTGCTTAAGTATTTTCTTATAGCTTTTCTGTCTATTTTTCCAAATGTTCTACTTCTTGCAAATGCAACTTTTCTCTGTAATCTAAATTCAAGTTTAGCCAATACAATTAGTAATAATACAAGTAATATATTATCTACCTTTTCAATACCTGTTCTTACAAACATTAATATTGTTGATTTGTCTTTATTGTCATTTGGGTTAACATCTTTGAAATCCGCTTCATTAGAATATGAACCAATTTTTACTACATTATCTAATTCTCCTAGATGATTTCCATTACCATCCCAAGTAAGCACTAATTCAATTACTTTCTCTTCTCCAGGTTGTAATTCTAAGTCTTCGAAATCACTATTTGTTAATTTATTTCCTTGTAATATCCATGATTCATCATTATCTTTTGGATCAAATGTTAAACCATTTGGAATTATATCTATTAAGCTTCCGATAGTACCTGCAAGTTCTCCAACATTACTTACTTTTATTTCATAAGTAATCTTAACTTTATTATCTGATAAATCTCTATCTATTTCTAGTTTAGATAAATCATCTTCTGCATGTTTAGATTTACCATTTAATTTTATATCTTTTATACTGCTTTCTACTCTTAAATCAAATTTTAATTTCTTATAGTAATAAGTTACTTCTGTTATGTCTCCTACCTTATTTACTTTCATAGTACCACTTTGATTATCTGGTAGTCCTTGCATTACATAGAAAGGTATTTCTTTAGCTTCTGTAGAATATGGATCATTTTCTAATCCTGCAATTTCTATAGTATCTAATATTTCTTCTCTTGTATCCATATCTAAGTATTTAACTACTACTTTAGTTGTCTTCTTATAATAATGTCTTACTGTAATTAAATCTTTTTCAAATGTTCCAATTTCATTACCTTGAGTTCTTAACCATTTATAACCTTCAAACTCTTTCTTACTTGCGTCATAGTTAGTTCCTTCAAGTCCAGATAAAATTTCTTTTTCTTTTATCTGTTTTCCTGTTACATCATCTATGTATTGTACTTCAACATTTGAGTTTTTCTTGTAGTAATATTTTACATAGATTGTATCTATTGTCATTAATCCTTCTGGATTTGATGGCCTTTCGATGATTGTATATCCTAAGATATCTTTTTCTTCAGTTTTATACTTATCATCTACTATACCATTTTTAACTTCTTGCTCTAGTATTTCCCCTGTCTCTTTATCAATATATTGTATTATAACTCCTCCGGCTTTTCTGAAATAATAGTAGTTAACTACAGTTTCTGTTTTTACACTTCCATCATCGTTTTTAACTACTTTTAATTGTCCTTTTGCATTTTTAGGAAGTCTGTCATCATCTATAATATAGTTTTCAATTTCTTTTGCTTCTGTCTCATAATATTCGTTTTCAATTCCATCTTTAGTTACAGTTTCAAGTATAGTTCCAGTCTTTGAATCAATTCTATTTACTGTTAATTTAGTTTTTCTAACATAGAAGTATTTAACTTCTGTAGTATCTCTTGAGAATTTTCCGTTATCACTTTCAGGAGATTTTTCTTCAATTAATTTATATCCTTCAAATGATTTTCTATCTATTGTATAACTTTCTCCTTCTAAGCCTTTATACTCTTCTTTAGCTATAGTTTCACCTGTTACATCATCTATATAAAGAACATTCATTGTAATATTTCTTATATAGTAATATGTTACTTCTATTAAATCTACTGTCATTTCTCCTTCTACTTTTTCAGGTAATTTATCTTTAACTAATTCATATCCTTCAAATTCTTTAGGATCTATTTTATATTTAGTACCTTCATTTCCTTCATGTGTTTTTGTAAATAATACTTCTCCTGAAATTATATCAACATGTTTTTCAAGTACACCTTCTGAAACTTTTGAATAATAGTAATCTATATTAATAGTTTCTTCAGTCATTGTTCCAGAAACAAGTTCTTCTGGTTCTACTAAAATATATCCTTCAAAGTTTTGAGCTTCTGCTTCGAATTTATCTCCAACTTTTCCTTCTAATGTTACTGTATCTAAAACTTTATTTGTATATTTATCAATATGTCTAATTACTACTTTAGCATCTTTCTTTACATAGTAAACTTTTACTATATTTTTACTTGTGTCATAAGAAATTGTAAGTGGCATATTTTCTACTTTATCTTTCTTATAACCATATTCTAATTTTTCGTCATAGTTTTCTATTTTACTTTGATATAAAGCTTTTCCTTTTACAGTCTTTTCAGCATCAATTACTCCATCATAATAGTACTCTATTCTATATTCAAACTCATCTTTTACATAATAGATATTAATTATATTGTTATCTTTGTTGCTTGATATTGTAAGAGGTACATTTTCTTCTTTATCTAATTTATAACCATTTCTTACTTTATCTTCATATTTATCTATTACTGTTTGGTATATAGCTTCATCTGTAATTCTTTCGTCTTCATCTTCTACCCCATCATAGAAATATTTGATTGTATATTCGAATTTAGCTTTTTCATAATATACTCTAATTACATTATTATTTGTATCTGATGATACAGTAAGTGGTAGATTTGTTACTTCTTTTAGCTCATATCCATCTAATATTTTATTCTCATAATTATCTATTACTGTTCCGAATAAAGCTTTATCTATAATTGATTTTTCTTTATCTAAAACTCCATCATAATAGTATTCTATCTTGTATTCAAATTCATCTTTTACGTAGTAAACTCTCATGATATTTTTAGATTCATCTTCTGTGATTATTAATTCTGTATTTTCATCTTTTTCGAATTTATAACCATCTCTTATCTTATCTTCGTAACCAGAAATTCTATTTCCATAATAATCGTTTCCGCTTACAGTTTCTTCTTCATCAATAATTCCATCATAATAATATTCTATCTTATAGTTATATTTATTTAATGTATTTAATATTGTAAATGTATCATCACTATAAGTTGTTGTATAGTTTGGAATACTTGAAATTTCTTCTATTGTATACTTAATTTCTTTTCCTGAGTTAAATTTATCTAATTCATCCCATTCATATGTCCAATTATTTTGTTTATTTAATGTGATAGTTTCTTTTTCTACTCCATCAGCTAATAATTTAACTTTAATTTCATTTGGTCTTGTTAAATTATTATTCTTTAAGTCATCCCATGTAACTGTTACTTTTCTTGTTGTTTTTTCAATTTCATGTTTATTAGTAATTACAAATGAATCTGAATTATAATATTTATCATATCCTTCTACATTTGTTAATTCTTCTACTGCGTAAACAATTACATGAACATTTTTCTCTATTGTTCCATCTTCTTTAGATGTAGTTGTAGTTTTTCTTTCAGGTAAGTTTTCCCAAGTATATGACCAATTAGAGCTATCATCTAAAGTAATTTCTTTTCCGTATTTTTCTCCATCTGCATATAATTGAACTTTAATATTTTCAGGTCTTAATCCATCTTGGTTATTATTATCATTCCATATCTTACTTACTGTTCTTTCTGTAGTATATGGTATGTGAGTATTTGTAATTACAACATTACCATTTTCATCTTCTTCATATTCAATAGTGTATTCTGGAATTTCATTAATTTCTTTAATTTCATAAGTTACTTTTTCTGTATTTTCATAAACATTTAAATCTTCCCAAGTATATGACCATTCATTATCATAAGTAAGGGCTACTTCATCAAAAACTTCTCCATTTTTTAATAATTGTACTGTTACAAAATCAGGTCTTAATCCGTCTTGATCATTATTGTCATTCCATATCTTTGATATACTTATATCTTTAGTTTCAGGAATATGTTTGTTTGTAATTGTTATTGCATCATCTTGTCTTTGATATGTATCATCATATTTTTCAACTTTTTCTTCTTTTACTGAATAATTTATTAATTCTCCATCTTTATATCTATTAAGATTTTCAAAAGAACCTGTCCAGCCATTTTCTTCATTTAATACTATTTTCTCTTGTTTTTCGTTATCAATTAATAAATTTACTGTAATCTCATCTGTTCTAAATCCATCCTGATTATTATTATCATCCCAGATTTTATTTACATCTAAATCAAATTTTTCTGGAACATGTAATGATGTAATTTTAAATGTCTTTGTGTCTTCATCATATTTTACATTAGAAACATATCCCTCTGGATTTACTACATCTATTGTATATTCAATTTCTTTTCCGTCTTCATTCATCCATAAATCGTCTAAATCTAATTTCCATCCATTTTCTTTAGTTAATTTAACTTCTCTTACTTCTTTATCATTTGCAAGTATTTTTATAACTAATTCATCTGGACGTTTGCCGTCTTGATCATCATTGTCTATCCATTCATTTTCAAAACTACGTTCAACTGTCTTTGGATTATATTTATTTGTAATTATAAATTTGTATTCATTTGTTTCTTCATTAAATTCTGTTTTATAACTTGTCTCATAATATTCTATTTGGTCTAATTCTTCTATTGTATATACATATCTTTCTATATCATTATCTGTTGCATCTTTTATTCTATATTTTTGTAAGAACTCATATGTATGTGTCCAATTATTTTCTTCACTTAATGTAACAAGTCCTAGATTATTTCCGCCTACTATATATTTTTCACCATCTGCTAATAATTGTACATCAACACTTTCAGGTCTTAACTTATCACCATTATTATTGTCATCCCATACTTTTTGAACTACTACATTTACTTCTGGCGGGAAAGCATTATATACAATTAAATCATTTTGATCATAAATTGCACCATATCCATCTGGAACGCTTACTTCTTTTACTGTGTAATCAATTTCTTTTCCATTTTCATATACATATAAATCATCAAATGTATATTCCCATGTATTAAAATCATCAGTTTGATTTTCTTTTGTTAAAACTACACTATCTCTTATAGGCTCTCCATTTGCATATAATTGTAACTCTGCACTTTCTGGTCTATTCTTTTCTTTGTTGTCTCCATCTCTCCAAATCTTTTTAATTGTTTTACTTGTTTTTTCTGGAAGATGAGTATTTGTAATCTTAAAGTTTTCATTATCATATACTGTCATATATCCTTCAATTTCTTTTTCTTTAACAGTATATTTTATTTCTTGACCATTTTTGTATCTTGGCAGATCTTTTACTTCATATTTCCATACATTTTTATCTTCTTTTGTAGTATTTTCTTTTGTAAGTGTTATTTTATCTTCTTTTGGTGTCTCATTTTCATATATTGTTATTTCTATTTCTTCTGGACGTTTACCATCTTGATTATTATTATCATCCCATACTTTTGTTATTGTTTTATCTATTAATTCTATTTCATGAGTATTTGTTATTATAAATTTATCTTGGTCATATGTTGTTTCATATTCAGGAATTTCATTTTCTTTTATTGTATATTTAATCTCTTTACCTTCTTTATATTTTGGAAGGTCTTTTATTGTATATTCCCATGTGTTTGAATCATCTTGTTTTGCATTTTCTTTTGTAAGTGTTATTTTATCTTCTTTTGGTGTTTCATTTTCATATATTGTTATTTCTATTTTTTCTGGACGTTTACCATCTTGGTTATTATTATCATCCCATACTTTTGTTATTGTCTTATCTATTAATTCTACTTCATGAGTATTTGTTACTGTTAATGTATCTTGATTATAAGAAACTTCATATCCTTCTGGTACTAGTGCTTCTTCAACTGTATAGACATTTCTTACTCCTTGAGTATATACATCTAGATTGTTCCATTCATAAGTCCAATTGCTTTCTTCAGTTAAAGTAATTTTCTTAGAAATAGTACCATTTACAAGTAAGTTTAATCTAATACTTTCTGGACGTTTACCATCTTGGTTATCATTATCAACCCATACTTTTGTTACTGTTTTATTTGTTTTTTCTGGTATGTGTTTATTTGTTATAGTTAATTTATCTTTTCCATATTCTGTAGAATAATTATCAACTTCTTTTTCTACTACAGAATAATCTATTACTTCTCCATTTTTATATTTTGGCAAGTCTTCTATAGTATATTTCCATACATTTGAATCTTCTTGTGTAGCATTTTCTTTTGTAAGTTTTATTTTATCTTCTTTTGGTGTTTCATTTTCGTATAATGTTATTTCTATTTCTTCTGGACGTTTACCATCTTGGTTATTATTATCGTCCCACACTTTTGTTATTGTTTTATCTATTAACTCAATTTCATGAGTATTTGTTATTGTAAATGTATCTGGACTATACTCTTTAGTGTATTCTTTAATATTTGTGATTTCAACTACTGTATAATTAATCTCTACACCATTTTCATATTTAGGTAATTGTTCAAATGTATATTCCCATTTATTTGGATCATCTTTTGTAGCATTTAAATTAGAAATTTCTACTACTTCGCCATATTCTTTTTCTCCTGAATATAACTGAACTGATATTGTATCTGGTCTATATCCATCCTGGTTGCTATTATCATCCCATACTTTTGTTACTGTTTTATTTATTCTTTCTGGTGTATGTGTATTTGTAATTATTAATCCATCTTCACTGTAAGATGTTTCGTAATATTCAACCTTACTTTCTTTTACAGTATATTTAATTTCTTCTCCAGCAGAATATTTTGGTAAATTATTAAATGTATATTTCCATGTATTTCTGTCTGTAAGTTCTACATCGTCTTTTGTGATCGTTACTTGTCCTACTACACTTAAACCATTTGCTAGTAATTCAATTTCTATATTATCTGGACGTTTACCATCTTGATTATTATTGTCATTCCAAATCTTTGTTATTTGTTTATTTACTAATTCTGGTTCATGTTTATTTTTAATTGTTAATCCTTCATATGTTGTTTTGTATTTATCTACTTTATCTTCTCTTACTGTATATTCAATTTCTTGTCCATTTTCATATACATATAAATCATTAAATGTGTATTCCCATGTATTTAAATCATTTTCTTTTGCATTTTCTTTTGTAAGTGTTACTTTTTCTTTTACAGGATTTCCATTTGCTAATAATTCAATTTTTATCTCATCTGGTCTAAATCCATCTTGATTATTATTGTCATCCCAAATTTTTGTTATTGTCTTAGAAGTAGTTTCAAGCTCATGTGTATTTGTTATTATTAGTCCATCATAAGTTGTTTCATAGCTTTCTATTTTATCTTCTTTTACTGAATAATTAATTTCCTGTCCATTTTCATATTTAGGTAAATCATTAAATGTATATTCCCATGTATTTAAATCATCACCTTTTTTATTATCTTTTGTTAAAGTAACTTTTTGTCCAACTTGAACATCATTTGCATATAATGCTATTTTAATTTCTTCAGGACGTTTGCCATCTTGATTACTATTATCATCCCAAATCTTTGTTACTTTCTTATTTATTTTCTCTGGCTTATGTGTATTTGTTATTAAAAGTCCATTATATTCTACTGTATAATTATCTACTTTATTTTCTTTTACAGTATAATTAATCTCTTTTCCATTTTCGTATTTTGGTAAATCTTCGAAAGTATAATCCCATCTATTTGGCATATTTTCTGAAACATTTGCATTAGTTAATGTAACTTCATCTCTTACTTTTTTGTCTCCGTTATATAATTGTATTACTACACTATCTGGACGTTTGCCATCTTGGTTATTACTATCATTCCAAATTTTAATTACTTGTTTATCAACTTTTTCTGGAGTATGAGTATTAGTTATTGTAAATGTATCATCGCTATAACTTGTACTATATCCTTCGATACTTGTTATTTCAGATACTGTATAATTAATCTCTTTTCCATCTTCATATTTAGGAAGATTAGTAAATGTATATTCCCATTCATTTTGATTATCAGCTTTTACATTTTCTTTTGTTATTTCTACAGGAGAATTTATCTCTTCTCCGTCTGCATATAATTGAATTTGAACTTCATTTGGACGTTTACCATCTTGATTACTATTATCATCCCAAATCTTTGTTACTGTTTTATTTATTTTTTCTGGTGTATGAATATTTGTTATTGTTAGTCCATTATCACTGTAAGAAGCTTCATATCCATCAGGAGTACTTACTTCTTTTACTGTATATTTAATTTCATTATCACCTTCATATTTGTATAATTTTTCAAATGTATATTCCCAAACATTTTGATTATTTTCATTAGCATTGTCTATATTTAGAGTTACTGGAGTTCTTATTTTTTCTCCATCTGCATATAACTGTATCTGAACTTCGTCTGGACGTTT
>CALWZY010000050.1 GCA_944386155.1 uncultured Clostridia bacterium
AAAAAATATCTTATCTAGGAGTACTCCATAAATAAGATATTTTCTTTTTATTTTTTGCTTATATTACTGCTATTATTATTTACTTATTATTTTTTAAATTTTCATTTTTTTAATTCTTTCAATAGCTTCAACAGTATTTTCTTTTGTACCAAATGCAGTTAATCTAAAATAACCTTCTCCACTTGGTCCAAATCCTGATCCAGGTGTTCCTACTACATTTGCTTCTTCTAATAATTTATCGAAAAATTCCCATGAAGTTAATCCTTCTGGAACTTTTAACCATACATATGGTGAATCTTCTCCACCGAAAACAGTATATCCAGCTTCTTTAAGTCCATTTTTTATAATACGTGCATTTTCCATATAATATTCAATGTTTTCCATTATCTGTTTTTGTCCTTCATCTGAATATACAGCTTCTGCCGCTCTTTGAACTATATATGAAACTCCATTAGTTTTAGTTGAATGTCTTCTATTCCATAATTTATTTAAAGATACTTTATTTCCTTGTTTATCATATCCCATAAGTACTTTTGGAACTACAGTATATGCACATCTTACTCCTGTAAACCCTGCTGTTTTTGAAAAACTTCTAAACTCAATCGCTACTTCTTTTGCACCTTCTACTTCATATATAGAATGTGGCAATTTATCATTATGTATAAATTTCTCATATGCTGCATCAAATAAAATAATTGAATTATTTTCTTTTGCATAATCTACCCATTTTTTTAATTCTTCTTTTGTTAAAGTAGTTCCTGTTGGATTATTTGGCAAACATAAATAAATCATATCTACTTTTTCTTTAGGACATTCTGGAATAAAGTTATTTTTTGAAGTTACTGGAATATAAACTATATTCTCATACATTCCTGTCTCTTTATTATATGTTCCGCTTCTTCCTGCCATAACATTAGTATCTAAATATACTGGATAAACAGGATCTGTAATTGCAACTTTATTTCCGATATCTAAAATATCTCCTATATTCCCACAATCTGATTTAGCTCCATCTGAAACAAATATTTCTTCTGGGTCAATATTTACTCCTCTAGATTCAAAATCATATTTAACAATTTTTTCTCTTAAAAATTCATAACCTTGTTCAGGTCCATATCCTTTAAAAGTTTCAGGATTTCCCATTTCATCTACAGCTTTATGCATTGCTTCAATTACTTTAGGAACAATAGGTCTTGTTACATCTCCTATACCTAGTTTTATAATCCTTTTATCTGGATTATTTTTTGAAAATTCAGCTACCTTTTTTGCTATTGTTGAAAACAAGTAGCTATCTTGTAAATTTAAATAATTATCATTAATTCTAATCATATAGCCTCCTATAAGATTATTAATTATAAAATTAAAAATAAAATAAATTATTATTTTATTTATACATAATATTTTATATCATCATTTCTACTTTTTTTCAAGTTATTATTCTGTAAATCAAAGGTTAAATTATTATTACTTTACTATTTTTTATTTTATTTTTTTAATATTTTATATAAATTTAAAGTAGTTCTTTACTTATTATATTATACATATTTTTAATCATATTACTATAATGTTTTTCCTTAATAAATTGTCCCCATAAATATATAATAAATATTGCAATTAGTGGATTTTTCAAATGTACAATAATTATACTTCCTATCAAAGTTAAAATGATAAGATTAATTCTAGATATTTCAACAATTACACTATTGACAGTTCTAAATGTATATTTATAAAGTAGTATATTTTTTAATACTCTACCACCATCTAAAGGTAATATTGGCATAATATTAACTAAAAAAATTAATAAATTAGCATAAGTAAAATCTGGATTTCTTAATAAAATAAAAATGATACTTAATATTAAGTTTACTATCGGACCTGATAAATCAATTATAATTTTATTTTTAAGACGAGTTTTACTTTTACTAATATAATTTTTCACTATTTTTTCTTCAAATTCTATACTAAATCCTGCTAAAGTAAAATTTATTTTTTTAGGTTTTAATCCCAAAATAATTCCTGATAAAATATGTGCTAACTCATGTATTAATATAAAAAATAAAATCACAGAAAAAACTCTTATTTTATTAGTAATCAAATAGCAAAAAATTAACAAAAACACCTTAAAATCTATCTTAATTTTCATATACTAAAACTCCATTATTTTCTCTGGATTTATATACTCATCTTTATACCTAATTTCAAAATGAAGGTGAGCTCCCGTTGTGTTTCCAGTGTTTCCAACTTTAGCAACTACTTGATTTTTCTTAATTTTATCTCCTTTTTTTACTAAAATCTCACTACAATGAGCATAAAGAATAATTATATTTTTATCAATTTTACTTGCTATTTTAAGATGCTTTCCATAATTTCCTTTACTTGAGACTTCAACAACTTCACCTTCTATTGAAGATACTATATTTGTGCCAATATTTGCTGATAAATCTATGCCTGTATGATTTTTTGAAACATTTTTGTATTTAGACGTTCTCTTTCCATATCTAGATGTTACTTTACCGAGTTAACGGTTTTACAAATTCACATTTTGATAATATGTATTCTTCCAAAGTTAAATCGCTTGTTTTAACATTTGATGTTTTAAGTACAGCTTGATTAGATATCTTTTTAGATAAATTTTCTAGTTCTTCATTAATTATATTTACTCTATTTTTGCTTTCGTCTTCATTTTCACTATTATTTTCTTGTTCATTTATTAATTCATTTTCTTGATTACCGTCTAAGTTATCCACATTTTCTTTAACATTTGTGTATAAAATATTTACAAGTTTATTAATATCTACTGGAGATTTAATAAACTCATTAAAATCATCCTTGAACTTTTCTGATAAGAAATAATCTTTATTATTATAGCCATATACACAAGCAATAATTAATAATATATATATGATTTTCCCTATAAACCACTTTATAAAACTACGTTTTTTAGTTTTCTCTTTTCCTATACTTCCTCTATAATTTTGATTATATCTTCTTTTATAATATAATTCTTCTGCTCTTCTTATTCTCTCTGCTTCTGATATTGCCATAAAAACACCTCTTTCTTTTTTAAGTATATTCTTGAAAGACATGTTTTATTCTTTTTTTAGTTCTTATATCTTTTTAGCCTTTATATCTTTTTATTTATGCTTCATAAAAATATTAAACTAAATAACAAGATTATTGTTATAAATAATAAAAATAGAATTATCAATTTACTAATTTTATATTTCTTTTTTAATAGTCCTACACTCTTCTTTTCTCTTTCATATTCTATTTTTTTAATAAAATCTAGTATAACTTCTTCTGCTTCATTTATAACATTTTCTTTAATAGGCTTATTATAATCATATTCGAAATCAAACTCCTTACTCAAAATAATTATTGCTTCTTTAACTATATTAGAAGGAAGTTTATCTAATATTAATATACTATTTTGCTTTTCCTTACTTACCATTTATCCTCCTTTTAATGTCAAATAATTATTATTTTTGTATTTTTATCTAATTTATATTTGTTAATCAAATCAGAAGAAAAACTAGCAATCTCACTAGACATAAAAAAAGTTATTTTATTTATTTGATTACTTTCTGCATTTTTATTATTTACCTTTATAATTTCATCCATAACTATATCTATGCTTTCTGCATCTTCCAATACAATTTCTTCTATGCCAAAATTTTTATTTAAAAACGGATTTATTTTTTCATTTTTTAATTTTAAATAATATTTATCCATATGTCACAATACTCTCCTTTATTTCATATTCTATAATAAAAATATTATTTATTTTTTAGGAGGTCTTATGCGTTCACCTGGACTTGATTTTAAACATAAAGAAGTTATAAATATTAATACCGGAAAAAAACTTGGTTTTGTTCAAGATGTAAATGCCGATTTATCTTCTGGCAAAATAACATCAATTTTAGTTCCTGGATCTACTAAATTAATAAATATATTTTCCGATAATAATTTAATTACTATACCCTGGGATAAAATAAAATGTATTGGAGATGACGTTATTTTAGTAGATATATAATGTTCTATTATTTCCATAATCTTTTCATATGATTTATTGCACTCTTCTCAAGCCTTGATACTTGAGCTTGAGATATTCCTATCTCATCTGCAACTTCCATTTGTGTTCTTCCATCAAAAAATCTTTTACTAATTATCATTTTTTCTTTTTCATTTAATTTTTTTAATGACTCTATCATTGTAATATTTTCTGCCCAAAGTTCGTCCGTATTTTTCTTATCTTTTACTTGATCCATAATATATACACTATCTGTTCCATCATTATAAACAGGTTCTTGAAGTGAAACTGGATCTTGAATAGCATCTAAACAAAATGATATTTCTTCTTTTGAGACATTTAATTCTTTTGCAATTTCTTCTATTGTTGGTTCTTTTCCTGTTTCTTTTGACTTTTTCTCTTTTACTTGTAAGACTTTATATGCTAAATCTCTAATCGATCTACTTACTCTTACCATATTATTATCTCTTAAGTATCTTCTTATCTCTCCTATAATCATTGGAACAGCATATGTGCTAAATTGAACATTTAAAGTAATATCAAAATTATCTATAGCTTTAATTAAACCTACACATCCTATCTGGAATAAATCATCAGCATTTTCACCTCTTCCAGAAAATCTTCCAACAACACTTAATACTAATCTTAAATTTCCATTTATAAACTTTTCTCTTGCTTCTTTATCTCCATTTTTTATTTTCTTTAATAGTTCATCTTTTTCTTCATTTGATAATACTGGTAATTTAGATGTGTTTACACCACATATCTCAACCCTATTAATCAAACAAAAGACCTCCTTTTAGAAAATATCTTTAAATACTTTTTCTTTAATTATTTCCAAAAGAGAGATTTCTTATTCTTATATACTTTTAAATTTATAATGTTTATATTATAAATTTTTTATGATTTCTAATTTAGAATTATAATTTATGTTTTTAATCTATATTTTTAATTTAAATTTTACTTTAAAAAATTTTTTAAATTTTTCTTTAAATTTCACTTTTTCTTTTTTCTCTTAATTAATAGGATATTATATTGAAATAACTATCTAATTTTTGTATACTATTTTTATAGGAGTAATTATGAAAAAGAAAAAAATATTTTTAATTTTTTTTATTGTTTTATTAGTATTTTTGTTATCATATTTATGCTATAGAATATTTATTGAAATAACTTATATAAATTCTAACAGTATTGCTATTAATGAAAATGTAACTAATGTATCTAATATGACTAATATAACAAATGAATTAATAAATAATAAAAAAATAAATGTAAATGAAAGTAAAAATGAAAATATAAATATAAAAGAATCAGAGAAATCTACCATAAAAAGTGATAATGATTTAGAATTACTTAAAAATAAAATTAAAAATTATACCGCACTTGGAGATAGTATAACTCTTGGAACTGGACTAAAAGATATATCTGATGAATCTTATCCTGCATTAGTATCAAAAACATTAAATATTAGTGCATCTAACTATGGAATCGATGGTATGAATTCTTCATGGCTTTTATATAACATTGAACATGGTGATTATGATGATTCAATAAAAAATGCTGACCTTATTACTTTATCTGTTGGCTCTAATGATATACTATGGATTTTTTATCAAGAACTTGCTGATTCTTTCAATGTCGATATTAATAATTGTGATAATTTAATTCAAAGTATTTCAAATAATTTTTCAAAGGCTACAATTTCAGAAAAAATTGATATGATAAAAAAACTTTATACTAATTTTTACTCTGAAAAAACAAAAAATAATTTAAAAACAGCAATTAATAATTATAAAAAAACTTGGCCTAAATTGATTAAAACTATTAAAAATATAAATCCAAAAAGCGAGATTATTGTAATAGAATATTATAATCCTTATCATAATTTTCTTATTCCATCTTTTAATATGAATTTAAAAAACTTTAATGAATATTTAGATTCATATGTAGATGAACTAAATGATTTTTTATATAAAAATAATGATTTAGGATATGATATTGCTTATATTAAGAATGATTTTTATAGTTCTAATTCAACAAATGTACATATATCACTATTTAACTTAAATTTAGACCCTCATCCAAATAAAATGGGACATCAAATAATTTATGAAAAAATAGTAAGTTTACTAGAAGAAAAAAACAAGTAATGAAAATAATGACCTTTAATATGGTTCACTTCAATAATTTCATTACTTGTTTTTTATTATAATATGTTTTTAATGTTTTTAATTATTCACCAAAATATCTCTTTAATAATCCGTCAAATCCTCTTCCATGTCTTGCTTCATCTTTTGCCATCTCATGTACTGTATCATGAATTGCATCATATCCTAATTCTTTAGCTCTTGTTGCAAGTTCTTTTTTACCAGCACATGCTCCACATTCAGCTTCAGCTCTTAACATTAAGTTTTTCTTTGTATCTGGATATACAACTTCTCCTAAAAGTTCAGCAAATTTTGCTGCATGCTCTGCTTCTTCAAAAGCATATCTTTTATAAGCTTCTGCAATTTCTGGATATCCTTCTCTATCTGCTTGACGGCTCATTGCTAAATACATACCAACTTCTGTACATTCTCCTGTAAAGTTGTCTTGTAATCCTTTAACAACTTCTTCATCTAATCCTTTTGCAACTCCTATTACATGTTCATCAACATATACTTTAGCTACATTTTCTTCTCTTTCATAAAATTGTTCTTTTCCTGCTCCACATTGTGGACATTTTTCTGGTGCTTCATCTCCAAAATGAACATATCCACAAACTCTACATACAAATGCTTTCATATTTATACCTCCATTTTCTTATTTCAAATATATTATATATTGTTATTTTATAAAGTCAAGATTAAAATTTCATTAAATTTAATCCAATTTCATCACTTAATTTTCTATCAACATTTCCTTCTATTTTATTTACAATAATTTCAGAAGTTGCAGATATATTACATCTTACTAAATGTCCACCTTTGGTATTTCCTGTTTCATCACTAAAATTAATATGTAAATGTAAATAAACTTCTCCGTCTTTTCTTGTAGCATTTCCTATTAAAGAAGTTATCTCAAACATTCCCTCAAAAGTAGTTGTTTTATACTCTTTTGTATTTACATTGAACAGTCCTATTTCTACTAAGTTGCTAGCTCCAAGTCCTGTTATTTCTGCTACTTTTATATCTTCTTTTTCGCAAAGTTCTTTTAGTTTTTCTACTATTTCCTCACCTTTATTAATTCTTATAACATATGAATTATTAAATTTTCTATATTCCATTTTTACCTCCTATTTTATTTTATTTTTATTTTATTTTTTTCTATTTTAGCTTTTACTTTAACTTAATACTTTTGATTTTGCTTTTTCTAATAAGTAATAATTATTAATTATTACTTATTATTTATTAAACCTATATTGTTATTTTATAACCTTACTTACTTAATTTCAATACACATTCTTTCAAAATGTCAATTATTAAAAATCAATTACTCCTTCATATACTGTAACTGCATCTCCTATTAAATAAATATTATTTTGTTCATCAATTTCAACATTTAAATATCCACCTTCTAATTCAACTCTTACTTTTCTTTTTACTTTTTTATTTTCAAAACAAGCAAAAGCACTTGCACATGCTCCTGTTCCACAAGCTAAGGTTCTGCCTACTCCTCTTTCAAAAACTCCTATTTTAATATTTTCATCATTTATAATTTCTACAAATTCAACATTCGTTCTACTTGGAAAATATTTATATTTTTCAATGATTTGTCCATACTTATTTAAATCTATTTCTTTTAAGCTATCTACCTCAATAACAGTATGAGGATTTCCCATAGATAGACATGACCCTATTAACTCTTTTCCTTTTATATTAAATAATAGCTTTGTAATTTTAGAATCATTTTTTAAATTATTATATGGAAGATATATTGGTATTTTTTTAGGATTTAATATAGGTTTTCCCATATTAACCTTAATTTCCATAACCTTTCCATTTTCTATAATATACTCTATCTTTTTTATTCCTGCATAAGTTTCAATATAAATACAATTTTTATTTAATATTTTTTTATCATATACATATTTTGCAACGCATCTTATTCCATTTCCGCACATTTCAGCTTCACTACCATCACTATTGAATATTCTCATAGAAATATCTGCATTTTTACTTTTTCCAATAAAAATTAATCCATCTGCTCCTATTCCATAATGTCTATCACATAAAAATTTTGAAAATATTTTCAAATTATATTTTATACTTTCATCATATATCATACAAATAAAATCATTTCCTAAACCTTGCATTTTCGTAAACTCTATCAAAATAAATCACCTCTTTAAATAGTATGATTTATTTTAATAATATATGAAACATATATTATTAAAGTAGTACTTATATTTTAAATATGATTAATTATAATTAAATATAAAAAAGAAAAATCAGATTACTTTAAGTAATCTGATATCTTTGCAAAATCTTCTAAAGTAAGTTTTTCTCCTCTTACTTTTGTATCTATATTTAAATCATTTAAACATTTTTCACAATCTGTTTTTGAATTAAAAATTTTGTTATTTACTAAAGCATTTACAAGAGTTTTTCTCTTTTGCATAAAAGCAGCTTTTATAATTTTAAATAATAATTTCTCATCATTTACTTTTACTCTTGGCACTTTTAATATTTTTAAATTTATAACTGATGATGTTACTTCTGGCTCAGGTATAAATGAAGTATTTGGAACATCAAATAATAACTTAGGCTCGCAATAATAGTAAATAGCATACGTTATGCTTCCAGTTTCTTTTTTGCCTGGTATAGTAGTTAATCTTTCTGCAACTTCTTTTTGTACCATTACAGTGATACTGTCTATATCTAGCTTTTCTTCTAACAACTTCATTATTATAGGAGTAGTAATATAATATGGAAGATTTGCAACTATTTTAACTTTACTAATACCTGTTTCTTTATTCTGTTTTATTAGGCTTTTTAAATCTACTTTTAAAACATCTTCATTTATTATATTAAAGTTATCATATAGAGAAAATCTATCATTTAATATATTTATCATTCTTTTATCAAGTTCTATACAAATAACTTTTGCTTTTGTATCTAATAGATATTTTGTTAAAGTACCAAGCCCTGGTCCAATTTCTATAACTAAGTCGTTTTCAGATAAGTCTGCTACTGATACTATATTTGAAACAACTTCGTCATTAATCAAGAAATTTTGACCTAAACTCTTATTTGCATACAAATTATACTTTTTCATTATAAATTTTGTTTCTTCTAATAACCCCATTTCATCACCTTTTTATATTATACCATATTGATTTTTATTATTCTATAATATAAAATTATTATATTAAAAAGTAAAGTGGTGATTATGAGAAAAATTAATAAAGTTTTAGAAAAAAGAAATTTAAAACGTGCAAGTAGTCAAGATTTAGACTTTTATAACAGAAAAATATTTATGCATAGGTCTTTATTTGTCTTGTTTGGTTTGATAATTCTTTTAGCTACCCTACTTACTAGAATCGGTTATATTCAATTTGTTAAAGGAGAAGAATACAGCACAGCAGCATATAAACAGCAAACTAAGAGTGAAGTAATTAGTCCTAAAAGAGGAATTATCTATGATTCAACAGGAAAAGTTTTAGCTAGAAGTTCTACTGTATATACCATAAGTGTAAATCCAGGTAAAATCTTTTATAAAGATGATACAAAAGTATCTAATGAACTATTAGCCGAAAAATTCTCTGAACTATTTGATCTTAAATATGATGATGTTTTAGAAGATTTATCATCTACTTCTTCAGTAGTTACTATTGTAAAAAAAGTAGAAAACACGAAATCTGAAGAACTAAAAAAATGGATGGAAACAAATAGTATTACTTCTGGAATAAATATTGATGAAGATACAAAAAGAACATATCCATATGATTCTTTAGCATCTCATTTAATTGGATTCTGTGGGTCTGATAATCAAGGTCTAGAAGGTTTAGAAGCTGAATGGGATGATACATTAAAAGGTACTTTTGGAAGAATTGTTGCCACAACAGATGTAAATAAAAATATTATTTCTGATGAAAGTGAACAATATGTTCCTGCTGAAAATGGTAGTGATATTTATTTAACTATTGATGTAAATGTTCAATCTGTTGTAGAAAAATATTTAAAACAAGCTGTACAAGAAAATAAAGCTGATTCAGGAACTGTAATTATAATGGATCCTACAGATGGTGATATTCTTGCTATGGCAAATTATCCTACATATAACTTAAATGAACCTTTTGAAATAAATGATAAAAAACTTAAAAAAACATGGGATGATTTATCTAATGAAGAACAGGCAGATGCTACATATGCTATGTGGAGAAACTCTGCTGTATCTGATGGTTATGAACCTGGTTCTACTTTTAAAATTGTAACTTCAGCTATTGCTCTTGAAGAAGGTTTAGTAGAAACAGACAAAAAGCAATTTACATGTAAAAAAGTTATGACTGTTGCAGATAGAGAAATAAGTTGTTGGGCAAGCTCAGCACACGGAAGTTTAACTTTAAGAGAGGCATTAGAAAAATCTTGTAACCCTTCATTTATACAAGTAGGTCAAAAAATTGGTGTTTCAACATTTTATAAATATATTGATGCATTTGGATTAAGAGGAAATACTGGTGCTAGAGTATCTGGTGAAGCTTCTGGATATTTTTACGATGAGAATAAATGTGGTCCTGTTGAACTTGCAACAATGTCATTTGGTCAAAGATTTACAATTACTCCTCTTCAATTAATCACAACAGTATGTGGTATTGTAAATGATGGAAAACTTATGCAACCTAGAATTGTTTATAAAACAGTAAATTCTGATACGGGAGTTACTACAAATATAGATCCTGTTGAAGTAAGACAAGTAATATCAGAAGAAACTTCAGCTACAATGAGAGATTTATTAAAATCAGTTGTAACTGATGGTACAGGAGGATATGCTTCTGTTACAGGATACTCAATCGGTGGAAAAAGTGGTACTTCAGAACCACCTGTAAACAAAAAAGAAGAAGGTTATACAGCATCATTTATAGCTGTAGCTCCAATTGATAATCCTCAAGTTGTATGTCTTGTTATATTAAAAGATCCAAAAGGAAGGAGCCATCAAGGTGGTACTATCGCAGCACCTGTCGCATCTCAAATCTTAACAGAAGTTCTTCCTGATTTAGGTATAGTTTCTTCTGAAGGTGGAACAAAAAAAGATGATTTAATTACATTAACTGATGTTACAGGAAAATCTTATAATGATGCTAAAAAGACATTAGAAAAAGCTGGATTTAAAGTTTTAAATTGCTCTAAAGAATCTGATTATACAGTATCTAGTCAGTCACCTAAATCTGGTATATCTCTTGAAGAAGGATCAATAATTTGTCTATACGACGAAAATACAAAAAATGCTACTGTTAAAGTACCAAATCTTAAAGGTTTATCTTTATCTCAAGCTAGATCTAAATTACATGATTTAGATTTAAATATAGAAATAGATGGTGCAGGAAATGTAATTTCTCAAGATGTTGCAGCTGGCACAAAAGTTGATAAAGGTACTATAATATCTGTTTCTTTAAGAAGCTCTAGTGGTGGCGGTCAATAAAATATTTAAATTTAAAAAATAGTATGAAACAATTTAAAATTTTAAAAATTGTTTTATACTATTTTTATTTTTTAGTTCTATTATTTTTATTT
>CALWZY010000051.1 GCA_944386155.1 uncultured Clostridia bacterium
AAAAAGATAAAAGTATTCTTAATTTAAATATTTTAAATTTAAGTTTTAATTACTTTTATCTTTTTTATTTATTTTACTATTATTCTTTAATTTCTTATTTTTCTATTTTTTCAAAAAAACTTTTATCTTTTTTACATATCGGACAGACAAAATCATCTGGAAGCTCATCCATCTCTACTTCATATCCACAAACTTTACATTTCCATACAGTTTTAGTTTGCTTTTCTTCTAACTTTTCTGCATTATCATTTTTGTCTTCATTTATTATCTCTTCTTTAATAAAAGTAGGTGCTTTTTCAGGACTCTTTCCTTTTAATACCTCATGATAATATTTGTATGTCATTGGTTTGTCATTATTTAATTTTTTCATATCTATTACTTTCCCTAAAAAAGCTGTATGAGTTGAAGTTTCTAGTTTATCTATTACTTCACATATAATCACACCACAAGAATCTTTTAAAACTGGCATCTCATCTATTTCAAATGTTTCAAAATTTTCATATTTATCTATATCTTTGCTAGATTTATATCCAAAAGTTCCAATTAAAGATATATCTGTTTTTTCTCCTAAAATTGATAAAGAAAATTTATTTGTTTTACTAATTATTTTATTTGTATAGTTATCATGATTTACACTTACAAGTATAGTCATTGGATCACTTGTAATTTGAACAGCGGTATTTACAATACATCCTACTTTTCTATCATCCTTACTTCCTACTACATACATACCATAACTTAAGTCCCATAAAACATTTTTATCCATATATTCCTCCTTTATACTATAGTTTTTACCTTTAATAAATAAATATTAAAAAATTCATTTATTATTTAACTTATTATTTATTATTACTTTTCTTATTTATTTTAATATCTTTAATTTATTTATATCTTATTTTTAATTAATTCTCAATACTTATTTTTACTTATTCTGTTTTAAATTAAACTAGCAAAGGGCCACCGGTATACCGGTAGCCCTTGCCGTAAGATTAGTTTGCCTCCTCTACGTGTTTTGCATTATGAGCTTTTTCTCACTTCCAGAACAACTGCACCATATGGCGCAAGATATTCTTTATTACTCGTTCCAATCTTGAATATAGTGTCTACAACCTCGTAACTCGCGTCGATTGAAACAAGTGACTCGTGATGAGTTCTGCTCACAGCAATAATAAAGTGTCTGCCATTTGCTTTGCGTTCATACATAAACTGTTCTTTGTCAATCTTCAGGATATTGCATTCAGCGCTTCTTAAGAAGTCATTGTCTCTTCTAATTTTAAGCACTCTTCTGAAGAAAGAAAGCAGTTCCTGGTCTTCGTTTTTCCATGGGAAAGAGCCTCTGTTTGCAAGATTACCTGCACCAGTCATACCGGCTTCATCTCCATAGAATATAGAAAAGATTCCAGGGAAAAACGCCATTGCAACAACAAACGACTTCAGTATCACTTTTCCGTGTTCGTACTCTTCGTTGGTGATTGGATGAGAATTAATCCATCCGTGCGATTCGTCTATCAGCTTCCACCCCCACTCACCATACTCGGTAAAACAATCTCTGCCGAGTATATCGATTATTCTCGATATGTCGTGAGTTGAAGTGAAATTCATCAGCATAAAGATGGTGTCTTCTGGATACTCAGAGAAAATCTCATAGATTTTAGCCCTAAGCTTTCCTGTATCTCGATACTTATAATATCTTATCAAAGCATCAACAAACAGGTAATTCATAACACTATCCATGCCTTTTCCAGATGAAAGATATCCGCGATTCATTCTCATCGGATTATACCATACTTCTCCAATGATAAAGCCATCCTTCTTGTTTCTACGGACAGCAATACGGATTTGTTCAATCATCCAGTCTGACAGTTCATCAGCAACGTCAAGTCTTAAGCCATCAATTCCAAGTGCAAACCACTTGTCAATGACTTTACCTTCTCCTGTGATGTAGTTAACCCACATCTGACCATTAGAGTCACATACAGGAAGGTTTCTCATTCCCCACCAAAAATCAAAGTCCTCTTTTCCATTGATCCAGACTCTTCTATAGAATCCGTAGTATGGCGAAGATTTACTCTGATAGGCACCAAGTTCGTCGAATGTGCCATACTGGTTAAAATATTTGCTATCATTACCAGTATGATTAAACACCGCATCAAGGATAACTTTCATTCCTCTTGCATGTGCTTTTTGGCACAGCTCAATCATGTCTTCGTTGGTTCCTGCATACGGATCCACATTTTCATAGTCTGCTGTATCATACCGATGATTAGATTGACTCCACATCGTAGGGCTCAGATACAAAATGTCAACCGAAAGGCTCTCAAGATAATCAAGAGCATTGATAATTCCTCTTATATTTCCAAGGAAAAAATCAACATTCCAGTCACCATTTTCGTTAGCACCTACAACAGGCGGATCTCCCCACTTGGATATGGTACGTCTCGGCATAGGAACCACTTTCAATGCATCATCTCTTGCAAATCTATCTACAAAGATATGATACATAGTAGCACCTTTTGCCCACTTGGGTGTTTCAAACCCAACAGACATCTTGAAACACTCAAAAAGAGTTATAGAAGTATCTGAAGTTACTCCATTTCTCTTAAAGAGATTTGTAAATCCATTGCATTCGTACGCAAAATAATAGTGATACACAGGATTAGCAGGAAGTTCAATTACCGTTTCAAAAATAGCATGTGTCTCACTATTCTCTTTGTAATTTATCCGATACTCTATCCTTCGTTCAAAGGTCCAAACAACAATTCTTACGTGCTCGATCCATCCATACTCCATTGGAATTTGAATAGATACGTTGAGCTTCTCAGAATTACCCCCTGACTCTTCTTGCAGGTGAATAATCCGATGATTGACGCTCAAACTAGCTTTGCTCATCTTATTCCCTCCTTATATTGTTAAGAAAAGCCAACTTTGCCACTAATGTTTACGAGTTACACTCTTATTTAATATTATTATTTAACAAAAGTCAAATACAATTTCTTTCAAAATAAAACAAAAAATAGCAGTTTTCTTACTGCTATCTTAAAATTTATTCATCTTCTTTTATTATAAAAACTCTTTATCATGATATCTTTTATATGTTCCAAGTATTGTAAGCAAAATTATTACAGCTCCTGCAATTAAATATTTAGTATCTACTGTATTATTTAAAATAACATATCTAGATGAAACAAATTCAAATAAAGATATATTTTTAATAAATTCTACTTTCTCTCCCATACCGCCTATAATCTGCATCAAATATGAAATAAATACAATTGCAATTCCAAGCGACATAGAGCTTCTAGTTTTCTTAAAAAATGTAGATAAAAATAATGTAATAAAAAATAACATAAAATATAAAAGCATAGGCAATAAACTTATTATTAAAAATTCTTTTAACTCAAAATCTTCAATATTTCTTAAGCAAATAAAATTAACTATAGTGACTAAACCAGATAAAATTAAGATATTTATCATTCCACATAATATTTTTGAAGTAACAATACTTTCTCTACTAATAGGTTTTGAAATTAAAAATTCAATTGTCTTATCATTTTCTTCCTTAACTAAAATTGTAGCTCCAACAATAGCAGCATATAATCCTCCTATCAAGGTAAGAAATGTATATCCTTCTGTTTTAAACCAACCATATGCTGTTTCAATTCCTACAATATCCATATTAAAAGTTGCAAGTATGTCATCTGGCATAGTATCCATCATTTTAGTTATCATATATTTTGTCTCTTCATTTATTAAACTTGGGTATATTGCAAATATTAAAGCAAACATTAAAACTAAAATTCCAGTCCATATAATTAGACTTTTTAAATTAATCTTTAACTCTCTTTTTAACATTTTTCTTCTCTCCTATTTTATTATTTATAATAATGAATAAATATTTCTTCTATATCCAATTCTTCTATTAATAATTTTTTTATATTATATTTGCTTAATATTTTCATAAGATTATTAATATCATCTTTGTATATAAATTCTAATGTTTCATTTTTTATACTATCTTCTGATAATTTTAATTCTTTTACAATATCTTTATTATAATCAGAAGTAATTTTAATTCTAACTACATCAGAATCTTCAATATTATTCATATCATCTATATTAATAATTTTTCCTTCTTTAATAATTGCAACTTTATCACATATTCTTTTTATTTCACTTAATATATGTGATGAGAAAAATATTGTTGTTCCTTTTTTCTTTTCTTCTAAAAGAATCTCATAAAAAGCTTCTTGCATTAATGGATCTAAACCGCTACTTGCTTCATCCATTATTACTATTTCAGGTTCATGCATAAGAGCTAAAACAATTCCTACTTTTTTTAAATTTCCAAGCGATAATTCTTCGATTTTTTTATTAACATCTATATCTAACTTGTTTACAAGTTCAGATATTCTTTTACTACAATCTTTTTTATAAAAAGATTCAGAATATTTAATCATTTCTTTTACTTTTAACCCGTCATACAAATTAACTTCAGATGGAAGATATCCAATTTTATTTTTTAATTCATTATTCTTTTTCAAAAATAATTTTCCGTCTATAAAAACTTCACCTGAATTTTTATTAATTAAATTCATTATGCACTTTATAGTAGTACTTTTCCCAGCTCCATTTGGTCCAATAAAACCATATATAGTACCTTTTTCTATTTCTAGATTAACGTCAGAAACTCCTCTAGATTTTCCGTAGTTTTTTGTAAGATTCTTAACTTCTAAAATATTATTCATATTTCTCTCCTATATAAAATTTATTATCATTATCAATAATATCTATAATTTCATCTATATTCAAGTTATCAGTTTCAATAATATACTTTCTCTCAATTTCTTTATTTCTAAAATTTTGTAGCAACTCTATTGCTCTTTTTCCCATTCTACAATCTTCTTGTCTTTCTAAATCTCTTTTTATAATCGTATTTTCATTAGCCATTAATACTATAAACTTTATTTTATATTCACAAAATCTTTCTTGTAAAATTACTAAATCTTTTTCACCTACAATATAATTAAATATTACATCATATCCATTTTCTAAATATATGTTTATTGTTTCTAAAACAACTTTCCAAAATACATCTAAATGGTTTCCTTCCTTCCAAGGACTAATATAACTTCCTATAACATGATGGTATATTTCATCACCTTCTAAAAGTACAGATTTTTTCTTTTTTTCAGCTAATCTTTTAGATACTGTACTTTTTCCGTACTCCAGCAGGACCTGTAATCACATATAACATATTTTCCATAAAAACCTCTTCTATTTTTTTATTAAATTATAACCTTTTCTTAATAAATAATTTTCTAATGTATCATTACCATCTAAAACAATCTTTTCTACATTAAGTTTATTAAAAAACTTCATTTTCTCATCATATTCTTTTATCTTTTTCTCAATATATTCATTACTATTTCCTCTATCTTTATACCTTTGCTTATATATATCAAGTGATGAATAACTAGGGTAGCATAATATAAAATCTATATTATTTTTTATATATTCATTTATAATATCTAATCTATCCCATACTAAAACATAGTCATATTTTTCTTTAGCTTCATTTATAGCCTTTATGTAATTTTCAGGCCAATTTTTATTTTTCTTTCTGCTCATTCCTTTTCTCTGTTCAAGTGATAAATAAGATATATCTGTATCATCATACGCATATTCTGCTGAATCTAAATCTATAACGTTTTTATATTTTTTACCTAAAGTTGTTTTTCCAATACCAGAAAAACCTGCAATTATTAAATAAGCCATTTTTTCTCCTTATTTTAATATACTTACAATATTGTTTTTATAGATTTAATATAACATAAATAATTAATCATTCTCAAGCACCATACCTGTAATAATTGCATTTTCTATATAAAAAACTCTTTTTTCTAACTTTATATTTATAATATATCCAGAAGGTTGCATAATACTTAATTCATTAATATTGCTTTCAAAACTTTTGCAAATTGCAGTTGCTAAACTACCACTACCACAAGCTGTTTCATAATATACAGTATCTATCTCTTTTACCCATACAACTGGATTAATCTTTAATAAATTATCCTTTCTTTCTAAAAGAATTATTCCAATAGCATCTTCTTTTGAATCTAGGCTTTTCATTATTTCTTTTAATTCTATTTTAGCTTCTTTTTCATTTCCTTTTAATTTTAATATAAACTCATTTAGATTTCCTTCTTCTACAACTACTTGAAGTATTCCATCTAATTTTACTAAATTAAATATACCTCTTTTTTCTATCAAATCATCTTTGCTTTTTTCAATTTTTAATTTTGCATATACACTTTTATCTTTATTTATTCCACCTTCTATTTTTCCATTATATCCTGAAACACATAAATCTATCTTACCTTCTTTTTTCTCTAAAAATTCATAAATGGCACATCTTGTTGCATTCATACAAAACTCTCCTCCTGCCATTTCTAACTTTCTTTTACTTCTATCTATAAAACCAACTTGTTCTACATCTTTATTATCTTCTAATATTATATTATTTACCTTTACCCTTTCTTCTTTGGAAAAATCTAATCCTTCTACTAAGGCTGTTTTATTGCCCCCTGGATTTAATATTTTATATTTAAATTTTATATCTTCTATACATTTTTCTATCATAACATTACTCCTATTTTATCTCTTTTATTTTAATTTTCCTTATTTTTTCTAATTTTTATTATTTTTTAATAATCTAAACTATTCTTTTTATAATTTCTTCTATAGATATAATTTCCTGACTATTATTTAACATATCTTTAAATACAACTTTATTCTCTTTTAATTCATCATCACCAATTATAATAACAAAAGGTATATTTTCTTGATTTGCATAATCTAATGATTTTTTTATTTTTTTACTATTCATCTCTATATCTACACTAATATTGTTATCTCTTAAGATTTTAGCAATTTTTAAACTCTCTATATTATTTTTCATTGGAATAATATACACTTTAGTATTTGATATATTTAATGCCTCTCTATTTTTTAATATTTCAAATAGAACTTCTAATCCAAAACTAATTCCAACTGCAGGATATACTTTCCCGTCACCTATAAAATCTCCTATCATTTTGTCATATCTACCGCCTCCTCCAAGGCTTGATTTAATAGATCCATCTTTTACATAAGCTTCAAATATTGTTCCTGTATAATATTCTTGACCTCTTGCTAAACTACTAGAAAAGATAGTTTCATCTTTAAGTCCTATTCCTTCTAAATATTTATTTAATTCTGATATTTCATTTATTCCTTCTAAAAGTTCTATATTATTAGTATTTTTAAATAGTTTTTCTATTGTTTCAAAATCTAAGCTTAATAATTTAATTAATTTTTCTATTTGATTTTCATCTATACCAACTTTTAAAAATTCTTCTTTTATTTCTTCTTTAGATAATTTCTCAAATTTATCTATTACAGTAATCACTTGGCTTATCTTGTTTTCTTCTATATCACATTCTTTAACAAATCCACTCATTATTTTTCTGTTATTATATTTGATATATACATCTACACCTAACTTTTTACATCCTTTAATAAAAAGCTCTATGAGCTCAGCTTCTACAAGTTGGCCTTCTATTCCAACACTATCTACATCACATTGGATAAATTCTCTAACTCTTCCCAGCTTTACAGGACCATCTCTAAAAACTTTTCCTATTTCGTATCTTTTATATGGCATTTTAATATTTGGATTAGATGCTATATATTTTGCAAAAGGTACTGTTAAATCATATCTTAATGCTAAATTTCTATCTCCTTGATCTTTTACTTTGTATATTTCATTTAATATGTCATTATCCTCATCATATTTTAATGCTAACAATTCATAATAACATAAGATTGATGTTTCTAATGGTTTATATCCATACTCTTCAAAGACTTTCTTTAAAGTATCTATAATATAATTTCTTATGCTTTGCTCCTTACTTCCATAATCACAAGTTCCTTTAACATTTTGTATTTCTAATTTTTTCATAATAAATTCCACCTTTCATATTTTTTAATTTAGTTATAAATTTTTATTTTATTGATATTTTTAATTTTATCGTTATTTTTTGTTTTCTACATTTACATTTACTTTTAGTTTTTCATTTTTCTTTTATGAAGTTTAAAATATTTTTATAAAACAAAAAAAGATATATAAAAAAATACTACTTATAAGATTTTCCCTACAAATAGTATTTTTAAATATATCTTTCTTAAAAATATTTTTAAACTACTTTGTAGGTACAGCATTTTAAGACCTGTACCTACATGAAACTTAAATCATATAGTTACAAGCCTCTTCTATGATGATGTAGTTCGTTTAAAAATATTCTAAACTTCATAATTTTTCCTCTTTTTGTTTTTTATTTAATTTTTAATATGTACTAATTTTAGCATAGCTTTTAAATTATGTCAATTATAAATATGATACGATATCTTCAAAAGTGTCATATCCACTATCTAGATTTATATGTCCTGCATTTGGAATAAGTACTTTTTCTGTGGCAATTTTATCTGCAAAATCTTTTTCTGCTTCATATTTTACATATGGATCATTATCAGAATAAAAACATATAATTTCCTTTGCATATGATTTAACATCTTCTAAATTATCTAAATACATACTTTTATTTACAGCATCATATTCATCATCTATTCCCAAATAATTATTAAATCCGCATACAAAAATTAATTTCTTTACTTTTATTTTATTTTTAGTTAAAAATTTTGATATAAATACTGGTGCTATACTATGAGCAATTATAGTTGTATTTTCTGTAATTAATTCCATATCAACATAATATTTTAAAAGCTTTTCCCAATTTTCATAATTTTGTTTTCCAACTCCAATCGGGAAATCTGGAACATAACATTCTTTTTTATCACTTGTTATAAAATCATAAAGCCATGGTATCCAATTACTATATGGACTAGAAAAAGATCCATGTATTATAAAATAATTTTCCATAAATATTCCTCCTAAGACTTTTTATATTTTAAATTAAATATATTTATTTTTTATCTCATCAAAAATTTCTTCATGACCTCTTTCATTTGGATGAATTCCATCAATATTAAAGTCTTCATCTTCTAAAAGATTATATACACTTAAATATTCAACATTATTTTCAAGGCATACTTTTTTAATTATTTCATCATACATTTTTATATTTTTATTCAAATAAGATTGGTTATCATCCCATGATACAGGATTAGTATAATCTTCATCTACTCTTGTTAATCCTAAAAATAAAATATTATCTGTATAATTTCTACATCTATTAATTAATTCATTAATATTATTTGAAAATTCATTTTCTTGTGTTTGAATACGTTTTTCTTTATTTAAATATATTGCATCATTTATTCCGATTGATATAATAATTGTATCTGGATTTCTATATTTACATTCATTATCAATTCTTTTTAGTAATCCACTTGTAGTATCTGATGGAATTCCAAGATTATAAACTATACATTCATCACCATATACTCTCATAAGGAACTTTAATATTCTATTACACCATCCTAAGTGTTCTTTGTCAAAAGCTCCCCATACTATACTATCTCCAAATACACATACATTTCCTTTTACTTTAAATTTGTTACTATTATTTTTCCCTTCCACCTTTTTTCCTTTCTTTAAAAGTTATTTAAAATATACTTATCATATCCTAATGATATAAGTTTATTATAAGCCTCTATAACTTCATCTGGAATAGCCATTTCTATTTGCCATCCTTTTTTAGGATAAAGTATCATTCTTTGTATATCTCCTACTAAAACATGTATCCACTCTTCGTTTTCAGCTCTTTTCATATAACTTTCAACACTAATATCTTCTGATACAAATATTCCATCATATTCTGGCATTATTTTCTTAAATGCTGCATATACTCTTTTTTTATCATATGGTCTACACACTACTAAACACGTCTTAATATTAAGCTTTTTTTCTTCAATTAATTTTTTCGTAAATCTAAAATTATCTCCTGTGTTTGTAGATTTATTTTCAATATAAATATGTTCTTTTGGAACATTATTCTTTATCGCTATTTTGGCAAACTTATCCGCTTCTGGCTCATTCCAAATCTTACTAGTAATTTTCCCGGAAGCCTCCTGAAAAAATTATCTTATCTGCAAATCCTTTAAAATATAAAGAACATGCATAATTTACAATGTCTATTCTAGATGTTCCAAGAACAATCATACAATCTGCTCTTCTTGGAACATCATCTATTTTCATATAATTCCATAAAACTTTAATTAATTTTAACTTGTCCATAAAATATCACCTAGTTTATTATTTGCTTTTATCTGTTTTTAATATACTTTAAACTTCTTTTTTTATTTCATCTAATAATTCAGTAAAATTATTAAATCTTAATTTAGAAAACTTATTAATTTTATCTCTATTTTCATCAGAATACTTATCATACATAACCAAAGTATCAATCCCTGCACTCTTAGCAGCTTCTACGCCTACTAATGAATCTTCAAGTACTATACACTCTTCTTTTTTAACATTTAATGTATCCATAGTTTTATAAAGTACCTCTGGATCAGGTTTTATATTTTTCACTGAAGATTTATCATATATCAAAGTAAAATAATCATCAAAATTTGCTTTATTTATAATATTTTTATTATACTTTCTATACTTTTCAATAGTATTTTCATTTGTAGTACTTGCTATAGTCAAAATAAAGCCTTTTTCTTTTAAATATTTTAAAACATTTTCAGCATCTTTTTTATAATCAATAACATTTTCTAAATAATAATCTGCTATCTCATATCTTAATTTTTTTATTTCTTCTTTAGATTTATCTGACTTATACTTATTCTTTAAAAATCCGCAATACTCTAAATATGCATCAGGAGTATTTCTATACTCTTTTAGTTTTTCATCTCTTATTTTACCAATATTACAATTATCAAACTTAATAGAACCTACTGTATTTATTAACTTAATATCTATATCATTCCATACTCCAATAGAATCTATAAGTGTTCCATCTAAATCAAATATTATAACTTTCTTGTTTTCTAACATAATTTAGTCCTCTTATTTTTTCTTAATTTAATTTTGTTTATATATTTTTTAATCAATACCATACATATTACTATCTAGAATATCTAATGGATAAACTTTATTATTTTCTATTTCTTCAATAACTTTATAATTTACATGATAAGCTCTAATTTCTTTATTACTCATCTTTTTTAAGTCATCTAATTCGATCCATTTAGCTTCTAATATTTCCTTTTTATCTACTTTAATTTCTCCACCAATTACTTCTGCTTTAAATCTAAAAAGTACATGTGTCTCTGTTCCTGCATATATTTGTGTAATTGGAAATAGACCTGTAAGCTTTACCTTAAGCCCAGTCTCTTCATAAGTTTCTCTTATTGCACCATCTATTATATTTTCTCCATTTTCTACATGTCCAGATGGAAAATTCCACTGATTAAAGCAACTCTTTTTTCCTTCTCTACACATTAACACTTTATTATCTTTTACAATTATGCATCCTGCTAATAATACCATTTTAATCTCCTACTTATCTTTTAATCATCGTTTTTTAATATTTCTTCTACTTTATTTTTTAAATTCTTATAATCACCATGAGCTATAACAGGACTATATACTTTTACAGTAACATCTT
>CALWZY010000052.1 GCA_944386155.1 uncultured Clostridia bacterium
ATAAATAAATAAAAAGTATCACATTTTTCTCATGTAATACTTTTATTTCTCCAAATATGTTGCAGCATTATTTTTATCAACAATCTGAAATCCTTTCAATTTCTTTATTTTATTTCTCCTCCATAATTCCTCATATAGTTGAACTGGAATATCTACTTTGTAATTATCTTTAACTTCTGGAAATGAGAATGTAATTTTACCATTTTCATAATTTGAAAAATATATTTTTTCCGCTTCACATTCTTTTATTCCATCCTCTTCTACTTTGCTAATAACAAATGGTTTAATAAGTTCTATTAAAACATCATTTAACATAGCTTCAAAAACACATATTTTTTCTAATAAATCATTCTTTGAAAAAACAATACGTGCTTTATCCTCACATTTTTCAGGAAGTGATATTTGTTTTATTTTATCAACTACTTCAATATCTTCTTTTGGAACATAATAAATCATAAAATGATTTTTAATATCATTATATACAGTTAAATAATCAACTTGAAAATCATTTCCACATTTTGGGCAAGTATATTTGAAAAAGTCTAAACTTTTTACTTCTTCTTTTATTTTTGAATCAGTATCAACATTTATTGAATCCCATACATTAAATTTTCCAACATGTCCACAATTTACACATTTAACTTCTTGAAAATGCATTCTACTCATTTGCCTATTCCTCCTTCATCTATGCATCTCTTTTTTTATTTTACCAATAATCATTTTAAATTTCCAATATACTTTAAAAAAAATTAATTATTTTTTCCTTATTTTTAAATCAATTTTATTAATATTTCTTTTTATTTACATTTTCATTTCAATTTTACATTTTAATTGATTTTATGTTTCCTAAATAATATAATTAAAGTATATAATTAAACTTAGGAGAAAAAAAGTGAAAAACCAAAATAGAATTTCAAGAATTAATAATTTATATACTAAAATAATTTTAGAATCAAAAGATTTATCACCAGAATATTATATAAATTTAAGAAAAAGTTTAATCTTAGAAAAGCTTACTGGTATGCTTACATCTGAAGTAAATTTTGAATCACCTGATAAATCTTATTACACATTTGAATATGAAGATTTTAAAATTATTCACTCAATTCTAACTTCTGATAAAAGTATACAAAATGGAATTGATTATATTTATGGTATGGTACCATTTTTTTCAGAAAAAGATAATAAAAAAATAATGATTACTAGATTAACTATAAAAATTGGAATTGATCAATATTTATACATTTCTTGTGATCAAAAAAGAAATATAAATCCTGAAATTATATTTTTTGATGACTCTTCTAATAATGAAATTACATCTTTAGATAAATATGAAAATAAATTTTCTGATTCATTAAATTGGAAAGAAATAAAAAATGATGAAATAATTATAAAATTATCACCAAGACCTTCTAAAATATTAAATATTCTAAATTATTTAGGAGATTCAATAAATGATTCATTATTAAAATTAGAAGATTCAAATATAAAAGAAAATGATACTAATGATTCTGAATATTCTTTTAGAAAATTCTTTAAAGATACTAATAAGCCTATTTCAGATGAAATTCCAAATTCAATATTTACAGAACCTAGACCAACTATTAAGTGTAAAGATGGATTTAAACTATCTGTACAGGCATCTGCATATAATTCTTGTTATCCAAAACTAACAGGACTTGACATTTATAAATCTTTTGAAGTTTTATCTAAAAAAGAAATAGAAGAATTTACTTTATACTTATCTAATAAATATTATTTAGGATCTTCAAATATAACAAATAAAATTAAACAATATGATTATGTTCCTTTAAATGTTTTAGAAGATTTTATAGAAAGTCATGGTGGTATTGATAAAGATGCAACAATGGAATCTTATGAAAAAAATAGACCATCTGATTTAAAAAGATTATCTTATGCAAAAAAAGTTATGGAACATAGTATTAAGAAAAACATTATCTAGTTGAAAGGAGCTATTATGATAAACACAGAAGAAAAAAGTTTACTTGTAATTGAATCAAATAATATTAATTTTTTAATAAAAATTAAAAACTTCTTGACTCATCTATTCTCAAAACAAGATGTTTTAGCAGAAAAAATTGAAGTTAAAGATGAACTAGCAAGCTCCTTTGAAAACACTTATGGTGATAAAACAATCGAACAAATTCAAGTATTATTTGAAAATGGTCAGATTAAAGAAAGTGAATTACCTAGTGAAAAATTAGAAGAACTTAAATCTTTATATGTAAGTCAATTAATTCAAATAGATGAAGATTCAATAAAATATAAAAATTAACACTTTAAAATTAATAATTAATAATTAATAATTAATTAATTTAAAAAATATAATAATACTACTAAAAAATAAAAGGAATATATTTTTAATACATATATTCCTTTTATTTTTTATTTATGTACTTTCTACATATTTTTCTCTTTTAATTCTTTTTCTGCATTCTTATAATCAGGCATATAATTTGAAACTAAAGCCCAAAACTTTTTAGAATGATTCATTTGTTTTAAATGACATAATTCATGAAGACATACATAATCTATAGCTCTTCTTGAATATTTTACAAGTTCATTATTTAAGCTAATTACTTTCTTAGAAGAACAATTTCCCCATGCCCTTTTAAAATTTCTAATTTTAAAACTTTCAGGAATAAACCCTGTCTTTTTAATTAGCTTCTCCATTGAAAAACTAATTTCTTTATCAGCTAAGTTCGAATAATATTTATAAACTAAATTCTTAACCTTACTTTTCTCTCTTTCTTTATCATAACTTTTGTTTTTTAGATAAGTATTTCTCAAATGTATTTCTAAAATATTAGACTCATCATCTCTTATTAATATATCTTCTTTTATAGAATCATAACTAATATTTAAAATATATTTATCACCTAAAATTTGAAAAATGTCTCCATCTGCATAATTTAGCTCTTTTATTTCCTTTTTAGGATATTTTTTTAGATTATTATATATCCATCTCGATTTTTCAGTTACTACCTTTTCTATTTCTTCATCTGATATTCTACTAGGAACTCTTACTTCTAGTTCTCCATTTTCAATATGCAAATAAATTCTTTTTCTCTTTCCTCTATTTACTTTATATTCAATTTTTTCATCCTTATAAATTAGTGTTTTTGTTAAAACTTTATTATTCATTAATCTCAAAACCTTCTATATGATATCCACATTCTTTCAAGAAGAAGTTATCAGTTTGTCCTGCAATGTAATCAATAACAATTCTTCTTATATCTGTACTATTCAAATATTCTTCTGATTTACTATTTAAAAATTCAAAAAATACTAAATCTGAATTTGTCATATCTTCAGATAGCTCTATACCTTTTTTATAGTCTATAGCCTTTAATTTTTCTAAATATATATCAAACAATTTATTAAAGCAAACTTCAAGTAAATCTTCATTTAAAGTTGCTTCTTTTGAATTATAAATATGTAGAGCACTCCATTTTTTTAATTTCATTAATGCATCAAACACTTCTTTAGAAAAACATAAATAATCTCTATCATAACTATTTTCAATTATATCTAATATTAAAGTATTTACAATTTCAGAATTGTTATTTCCTAAAACTCTTACTACATCTGAAGGAATATCTATTCTATTTATACTACCTACTACTATTGCATCTTCAATATCTCTTCCTATATATGCAATAATATCTGAAATTCTTACAACACATCCTTCTAAAGTCATTGGAACTATTTTTTTACTATAATTTTCTATGTTCATAACTCTATTTACTTCGTTTTTTAGATCCTCTTTTGTTTTTGTCTTATCTGGTTCATATTTATTTAATAAAATCTCACCATTGTGTGCTAAAATTCCATCTAATGTTTGGACTGTTATAATTAATCCATCTAAATCATTTAATACTCTAACACTTTGAGCATTATGGCAAAAATATCCTATATGTTCCCTTCTGCAAATATTATCTAAAAATCTTTCACCTTTATGTCCAAAAGGAGAATGTCCAACATCATGTCCAAGTGCGATTGCTTCAATTAAATCTTCATTTAATCGAAGTGCTCTTCCAATAGTTCTTGCTATTTTTGATACTAACTGTACATGTAAAACTCTATGAGTTATATGATCATTATCAACAAAAGAATAAACTTGTGTTTTATCAATATACCTAGTATAACTTAGTGAATGTATAATTCTATCTATATCTCGAAAATATGCTGGTCTTATATCTATTTTATCTTCTTTAAATTTAATAGCATCTTTTGATTTACTTGCTCTTTCAGATAATATAGATTCATTTTCTGTCATATTTTTCATAACTTTTTCTAATATACTTTTATCCATATCTTAATCCTCATCTATCTTATTTCTATTTTCATCTTCAATATCTTCAATACTATCTACTGGTTTTCTAAAATCTACGATTTCTGATGATTCTACAATTAAAATATCCTCATCTACTTTTCCTGTCTTATATTTATCATCTATTTCAACTGTATACATATTTTCAGTAATATCTACTAATGTTCCTGTCCTGCCATCTTTCATTTTTACTTTATCATTTTCTTCTACATAACTTTCTATTCCTGGTTTTTCTGGATTTTCTGCATCTTCTAAATCTACTAATAAATCAATTAAATCTTCATATTCTTCACCAAGACTAGTTACTTCATCATCTTCGTCAATACAATATAGATTTAAATATTCTAATAATCTTTGTTCTATATTATAAAGTTCATCTAAATTATAATCTTTATTCTCTAGATTTATATCAGCTTTTTTGCACAATTTAATTTGATGCTCATTTAAACTATTTAATAATTTCATAAAATCAACCCTTTTTTATTAATTTCTTATCTACTTTTTTTCCTTTTGTTTTACCATTTTAGCACACATTATTAAATATTTAAATATAAATTTATATAAAAATATTCATATAAAAAATATTTTATAAATACTATTTTTTATAAATATATCTTATAAAAATATAATAGAAAAAGGAGACTTATAAAATTAAGTCTCCTTTTTCTGTAGTATAGTTATTTCCTCTACGAAAAGTATTATTCAATTTCAATTGTTCTCTTTTTGTCGATTTTTTCTGGTTCATTTTTTGGAAATTCCAAACATAATGTTCCATTATTAAATGAAGCTTTTATTTCATCTTCATTTACGTCTTCGCCTACATAGAAGCTTCTTGAACATTTACCAACATAACGTTCTTTATGAATATATTTTTTAGTGCTTTCATCTTTATTTTCTTCTCTACTTGCTGTGATTGTTAAATATCCATCTTCAACTTCTATTTGAATATCATTTTTATCGTATCCTGGTAAGTCCATCTTTAATTCGTATTTACCATCTTTTTCTACAATATCTGTTTTCATAGGTAAGTGCTCTTTTCTTGAATTTCTTCCTCCCTCAAAAAATGGATCATCAAACATGTCATCGAATAAACTCATTCCCCAATCTTTTCTTGGTATCATCATCATAAAAATTCCTCCTTTAATGTGTTGACACCTTTTTTTAGGTAGCACATATATAAAAATTTATTTGTATCTAGAAAAGATCTTTTATCTCTTTTCTTTTTACATCCTTATTATATATCGTTATTTTAGCAATGTCAATAGTAGAGTGCTAATTTTTTAAAAAATTTTTTAACCTTCTAATTTTCTAATCTTAAACCTTTTATATAAATCCTAAAACGCCTGCAATTTCTTTATTTCATTTATATTATAGTATTTCTAATTTTTAAAAAATAATTCAAAAAATAAGAATATTTAAATAAATTTTTTAAAATATTTAAATATTCTTTACTAATTATTTTTATATTTGTTTATTATTTTTTTATTTATTATTCTTTTTTAACTTTTATTTTTTAATTTTAATTTTTATTTCTTAACTTTTATTCTTTTTTTTCAATGAATAAAACATTCTCTAAACTTTTTCTAGCTCCTTAACCATTTTTCTATTATATATGTACATATAAATAACTGTTAATAGTAATAATAAAATAAATGGAATAGAATATAGTACATTCTGAGTTAGAGCATATATTATAAGAATTATTAGAAGCCACATAATATCTAAAATAAAGTTTTTCCTTTTATTAATCTTTTTTTGAATTTCAAATTCTATTTTTATAAGTTGCAAATTAAATTCAAAATTTTTATTTAATTCATCATCTAATTTAACTTTTTCGATAACCTCACTATCAAACTTCTTATTTGTCTCTTTATAAAAAAACCTTCTTCCTCTCTCTATTCTTCTTAGCTCATAAAACTTTCCCGGAATTATATAATCTTCTTTAGTCTCTCCTCTTAAAATATCGTTATTTATATAGTATTTCATTCCATTTTTATTAACAAATAAAAAAACTATATCAGGATTAATTGTCTTTCCAAAAAATCCATTGATAATAGCCTTTTCTTTTCCAACTAAATATACGATTCCGTTTACATCTTTTGACATAATAAACTTGAATTCCTTTCCAATTATCTATATCATATACTATTATTTTAATAAAATCAATCTTTTTTTGTAAAAAGTTTACAAATATTATTTATCATATAAAAAAGCACTCTTATTTAAAAGAATGCTTTTTCATATTTTATTTTTATTTATTTTTTTATATTTAATATTAATATTAATATTCTTTTATTTTAATATTAATATTATTTTATTTTCAATATTAATATAATTTTTAATTATTATGCTTTAGCTTCTTGTTTTCTTATTTTTCTTCTTTTAATAAACTTAACAAATTCAAGTATTGGTATAATTGCAAATGCAAGTAATGCTGCAACTAAAAGTTCAAACCAACTTATTGGTGTCATTCCAAATAATTTTACAAAGAAAGGAACTTCTGTAACAGCGATTGTTACACCTACTACCATGATAAATGCACCAAATAACCAACCATTTCTCTGTTTATTCTTAAATATTGATTCTGTCCTAGATCTCATACAAAGTGCATAAGATATTTCAATAAAGTTTAATGTAATAAATGCCATTGACATACCATCTGGTGAATTTGATAAATCAATATATCCATGTTCTATATATTGTCCTATAAAGAAAGCTAAAATAACTAAAAATCCCATAATAAATGCATGTATTGCAATTTCTTTTCCAACACCATTTGAAAATAAAGTTTCATTAGATGGTCTTGGTTTTCTCTTCATTATATCTTTTTCAGGTTTTTCCATTCCAAGAGCAAGTCCTGGAATACAATCTGTAACCATATTAATCCATAATAAATGTGCAGGAGTTAATATTGTAAATCCAAATAATGATGATATAAATACAGCAACAACTTCTGCCATATTACTTGAAAGTTGGAATTGAATAACTTTCTTAACATTATCATATATTTTTCTACCTTCTTCTACTGCATTTACTATAGTCGCAAAGTTATCATCAGCTAAAACCATATCAGATGCACCTTTAGTAACGTCTGTTCCTGTAATACCCATACTAATACCAACATCTGCTGTTTTTATTGATGGAGCGTCATTTACACCATCACCTGTCATAGCTGTAATTAATTTTTGTGATTGAAGAGCTTTTACTATACGTGTTTTATGTTCTGGTTGAACTCTAGCAAATACAGAACAATTTTTAACTACTTCTACTAATTCTTCATCTGATAAATCATTAATTTCTTCTCCAGTCTTTGCTTGAGATGCATTTTCTATTATTTTTAAATCTTTTGCTATTGCAACTGCAGTATCTTTATGATCACCTGTTATCATTATTGGTCTTATTCCAGCTGTTCTACATTTTTCTACTGCATCATAAACTTCTTCACGACAAGGATCTATCATACCAACAAATCCTATAAAAGTTAAATTATTTTCAAGCTTGTCAGCTTCCATTTCTGTTGGAGCTACATCATACTCTTTATACGCAACTCCTAATACTCTTAATGCTTTATCCGCATATTCCTTATTTAATTTTTTAATATTTTCTATATCTTCTTTAGTAATATCTACTACTTTTCCATCTTTTAAATATTTTGTGCATATATTTAAAAGCATTTCACAAGCACCTTTAGTATATTGAATTATTTTTCCATCAACTTTATGAATTGTACTCATAAGTTTTCTTCCTGAATCAAAAGGTACTTCACCAATACGAGGATATTTTTTATCAAGTTCATATTTAGGAAGTCCTATTGAATTTGCAAATTCAACTAATGCATTTTCTGTAGGTTCTCCTAAAGCCTTGTCCTCTCCTTCTCTAATCACAGAATCAGAACAAAGAGCCATTGCTGTTGCAAGTAATTCTTTATCACATGAATAACTATCTACAACAGTCATCTTGTTTTGTGTTAAAGTTCCTGTTTTATCTGAGCATATTATTTGTGTACATCCTAATGCTTCTACTGCACTTAACTTTCTAATTAAAGCTTTTCTCTTAGACATAGCAGTAACACCAATTGAAAGTATAATTGTTACAACTGCTGGCATTCCTTCTGGAATAGCTGCAACTGCTAAAGATATAGCAATTAAAAATACATCTATTAAAGTTGCAATATCTACAGTTCCAGATGTAATATAAGCTCTTGCAAATCCTACTATAAATACTAATATACATATTAAAATTACTAATTTAGTAAGCATCTTTGAAAGTTCTGTCATTTTTCTTTGAAGAGGTGTTTCTTCTTTTTGTGTTTGTTCTAGTGCACTTGCTATCTTTCCTATTTCTGTATTCATTCCAGTAGAAACTACAACACCTTTTCCTCTACCATATGCAACAGTACTTCCACTATATAACATATTTATTCTATCACCAAGTGGAATATCTTTTTGTGTTTTTCCAAGATTTAAAATGTTAGTCATTTTAGTAATAGGTACAGATTCACCAGTTAACACTGCTTCTTCTACTTTTAAACTATGACTTTCTACTACTCTACAATCTGCAGATACCATGTCTCCAGCTTCAAATAGTACAACATCACCTACAACTAAATCTTCACTTTTTATAACAACTTCTTTTCCATCTCTTAAGACTTTTGAAGTTGCTGCTGTCATCTCTTTTAATGAATCAATCGCTTTTTCTGCTTTTGATTCTTGAAGAATACCTAAAATAGTATTAACAACTACAACAAACAAAATGATAAAAACATCTGATATAGATTCATTTTGAGAAATTGAAACTACAGCAGAAATGATAGCTGTAATAATAAGCATTATAATCATTGGATCAGATATTTGCTCTAATACCATTTGAAAAATAGTTGCTTTTTTAGCTTCATTTAATTTGTTTTTACCATTTTCCCCAAGTCTTTTTTCAGCCTCAGCTGAAGATAATCCATTTTCATTTGAATTAACTTCTTTAAAAACATCTTTAGTTTCTTCTAAATAACTTTTCATGTCTTTTTTCCTTTCTTAAATTTTATATATTTAAAAAAATTATAAACTAATATTATTAAATTTACTAATAACACTTAAAACATAATAATTATATATTAAGTATTACTCTATAATCAACTAATTATATTTAAATGTTCTAGTAAAATTTTAAGACCAATTAAAATTAAAATAATTCCTCCTAATATCTCTGCCTTTTTTTCGAATTTACAACCACATATATTTCCTATTCTAACACCTATTATAGACATTATAAAAGTTACAACTATAATAACTAAACTAGCAATAATAATATTTACATTCATTATTGCAAATGTAATTCCAATAATCAAAGCATCTATACTAGTTGCAATTCCAAGAATAGATAAATTCTTAAAATCTAATTTATCATCTACTTCTTCTTTTTCTCCTTTTTCAAAAGCTTCTCTTATCATGTTTATTCCTATTATTCCTAGCAAAATAAATGCAAGCCAATGATCTACATTTGAAATAATATCTTTAAATGTCTGTCCCAGCAAGAATCCTATAACAGGCATTAATCCTTGGAATATTCCAAAAGCTAATCCAATCTTTATATATGTTTTAACTTCTATGTTTTTTAAAGTTAAACCTTTACATATTGAAACAGAAAAAGAATCCATTCCAAGTCCAAGTGCTATAATAAATAATTCTATAAATAGCATTTTAATCCTCTTTTCTTTTTTATTACATTATACTAACTATTAAAATAAAAATGCAATTTATTAAATTATCTAGTATATAGATTTGTACAAATCTGTATAAGATTATACAAAATTATATAAAATTATATAAGATTAATAAATTATAAAAAATTATATAACTAATATTTTAGAAATTAAAAATTTATAAAAAACAAATAACTAATAAATAAAATATTAATTAATAATTTTTAATTATTTGGAATATAAATATATCAAAATATCAAAAAAGACTTATCTGCCAAATTAGCAGATAAGTCTCATTGTTTAAAATTATCCAGACTATTAGCCGGTTGTTGGAATCATTACATAATAATTATGCCAATTACTCCCTTATCTATTATAAAAAATATATATCATCAATTTTAAAATGTCAAGAAAAAATAATAGAAGAAAAACTCCTATTATTTTTTTATGATTTTATTTCAACAATTATTTTTTTAATATTACATTGCATTAAAAAAATCATATTAAAGGTTTGTAGAGCCATTATTAAAGTTTTGTTCTGCATTATTTAAATAGTTTAAAAATTCATTATCAATAGAATTTTCTCCTTCTTTAACAACTCTCATATCTACTTGTGGATTAGCACCAGAAGAAATAAATGAATATGCAGCATCTATTCCACTTAATTTTTCATTTGCTGAAATCTTTACTAACTGCCCATTATGATTTGCATATGTGGCTGTCTCCTGTGAGTTTTTATCAATTACTTCAACTTCTCCTCTACTAGCAAGACATTTCTTAAAATACTGTAAATCTTTATTACACATATCGCAATCACTCTCCTTTATTTGGTTTTCCAATGCATTTTTCTACATTTCCTGTAATTATATATTGAAAATACAAAATTATCAAGTTTTTCATATGTTTTTTCACAATTTTTT
>CALWZY010000053.1 GCA_944386155.1 uncultured Clostridia bacterium
ATTCTTGAAATAACACCTTTGTTACCATGACGTCCAGCCATTTTATCTCCAACTGATATTTTTCTCTTTTGAGCTATGTAAATTCTTATAATTTTATTTACACCTGGTCCTAATTCATCTGAATTTTCTCTAGTAAATACTTTTACATCTACTACAGTTCCAGATTCACCATGTGGAACACGAAGTGAATTATCTCTAACTTCTCTTGCTTTCTCACCGAATATTGCTCTTAATAATCTCTCTTCAGCAGTAAGTTCAGTCTCTCCTTTTGGTGTAACTTTACCAACTAAGATATCTCCTGGTCTTACTTCAGCACCAACTCTTATGATACCTTCTTCATCAAGATCTTTTAAGCTATCTTCACCAACATTTGGTATATCTCTTGTGATTTCTTCTGGTCCAAGTTTTGTATCACGACATTCGCAGTCATAATCTTCAATATGAATAGATGTTAAAACATCTTCTTTTACTAATCTTTCATTTAATAAAATAGCATCCTCGTAGTTATAACCTTCCCATGTTGTGAAAGCTATAATTAAGTTTTTACCTAATGCCATTTCACCTTTATCAGTAGCAGGTCCGTCAGCTATAACGTCTCCTCTTTTTACTGTTTCACCAACTTTTACTATTGGTCTTTGGTTTATACATGTAGAACCATTAGTTCTCTTAAATTTATGTAATTTATATGTTTTCTTTGTTCCTTTTTCTGTTTTAAGAACAATTTCATCTCCTGTTACTCTGTCTATTGTTCCATCTTCATCAGCTAAAATTAATATTCCAGAATCTTTAGCTGCTTGATATTCAATACCTGTTCCAACTATAGGTGATTCTGTAATCATTAAAGGAACTGCTTGACGTTGCATGTTAGCACCCATTAGGGCACGGTTAGCATCATCATGCTCTAAGAAAGGTATCATAGCTGCACCAACAGAAACTAATTGTTTTGGTGATACATCAACATAATCTACTCTTTCTTTTTCAACAGCTGTAACATCATTTAAGTATCTAACTCTAATTCTCTTATTTATGAATCTACCTTCTTCATCTCTTGGCTCATTAGCTTGAGCTATTACTAAACCGTCTTCTTCATCTGCTGTCATATATGTAACTTCATCAGTTAATTTTCCTGTTTCTTTATCAACTTTTCTATATGGAGTTTCAACAAATCCATACTCATTTATAATAGCAAATGTAGAAAGTGCAGATATAAGTCCAATGTTTGGTCCTTCTGGAGACTCTATAGGACATAATCTACCATAGTGAGTATAATGAACGTCTCTAACCTCAAATCCAGCTCTTTCTCTTGAAAGACCTCCAGGTCCTAATGCAGAAATTCTTCTCTTATGAGTTAATTCTGAAAGTGGGTTTGTTTGATCCATAAATTGTGATAACTGAGAACTTCCAAAGAATTCTCTTATTGATGAAGTGATAGGTTTTGTATTAATTAATGTTTGTGGTGTTACTATATCTAAGTCTTGAATTGTCATTCTCTCACGAACAACTCTTTCAAGTCTTGTTAAACCAATTCTAAATTGATTTTGTAATAATTCACCTACACATCTAATTCTTCTATTTCCTAAGTGGTCAATATCATCAATTTTTCCTAATCCGTGATCTAAGTTAAATAAATAACTTAATGATCCTATTATATCTTCTGTTGTAATATGTTTTGGAACAAGTTCTGTTCTTCTTTCTTCAATAACTTTAGCTAAATCTTTGTCGTCTGTTGTATCAAGTATTGTTTTTAATACTTCATAATTAACATATTCTTTAATTGGTTTTTCAAGTTTAGCTAATACTGACTCGTCAACAAAAGCTTTAATATCTACAGTTCCGTTACCTATTACTCTTACTTTTTTGTCTTCAACTTTTACATCAACTATATTAATTCCTGAATTTTGGATTTCATCTGCAACTTCTTTTGAAATTACTTCATCTTTTTCCACAAGAACTTCACCAGTTTGTGGATTAACTATAGTGTCATAAGAAACTAAGTTTCTTATTCTAGATGCTAAACTTAATTTTTTATTATATTTATATCTACCGACTCTAGCTAAGTCATATCTTCTATCATCAAAGAATAATCCATTAAATAAGTTTCTTGCAGCATCTACTGTTGGTAATTCACCAGGTCTTAATTTTTTGTAGATTTCAATTAAAGCATCTTTTTGATTTTTAACAGTATCTTTAGCGATAGTTGCAACAAGTTTATCTTCTTCACCAAATAGATCAATCATTTGTTCATCTGTTTCTAAACCTATTGCTCTCATTAATGATGTTACTGGTAATTTTCTAGTTCTATCAATTCTTACATAGAAAACATCATTACTATCTGTTTCATATTCAAGCCAAGCTCCTCTTATTGGCATTACAGTTGCTGTATATAGCTTTTTACCTGTCTTATCATAGCTTGAATCATAATAACATCCTGGAGAACGAACTAATTGGCTTACGACAACTCTCTCAGCACCATTTATAACAAATGTACCACTGTCTGTCATAAGAGGGAAATCTCCTAAATAAATCTCTTGTTCTTTAATTTCTCCTGTTTCCCTATTAATAAGTCTTACTTTTACATGAAGTCTTGTAGAATAAGTAGCATCTCTTTCTTTAGCTTCTTCTAAAGTATATTTTGTCTTATCCTCCATGTAATAATCAAAAAACTCAAGTACTAGGTTTCCAGAATAGTCAATAATTGGAGAAATATCATTTAAAACTTCTCCTAGACCTTCTTTGATAAACCAATCGTATGAGTCTTTTTGAACCTTAATAAAGTTAGGCATGTCTATTGCATCACCTATCTTAGCAAAAGTTTTTCTTACGCATTTTTCATGCTTAATGTCTTTTACTTTAACCAAAAAAAATCACCCCTAATTTCTATTCTTAATTTGATTGGCAGTCAAATTAGAAAAATTTAAGCAGGTTGATATATTTTATAAGGAGTCCCTCTTATTTAAAAGGTTTTTACATTTAGGCTCATTCCCTGCCAAAAAACAAACTTACATGTAGTTCCTCTTTTAAATAATTCCTCTCCTTTAAATATTAAATTTAAGCTACTATATTATACCACGCACTTCCGTAAGGCGTCAAGGATTTTAAGGCATTATTTTTAAAAGTTTTTAGCTTATTTTTCATATTTTCGCTAAAAACACTTGCATTATTATGTTTCTCGTGTTAGAATATATGAAGTAAAATTTACTTTAGACCAAGAGGAGGTGTCACACATGCCAAATATTAAATCAGCTATCAAGAGAGTTAGTGTTATCGAAAAGAAAACTTTACAAAACAATATGGTTAAATCAGCATATAAAACTGCTGTTAAAAAATTCGAAGAAGCTGTTGAAGCTGGAGAAAAAGAAAATGCAACAGTAGAATTTAAAAATGCTGTTAAGAAAATAGATCAAGCTTGCACAAAAGGTGTAATCAAAGCAAATACTGCTTCTAGAAAAAAATCTAACTTAGCAAAAAAATTAAATTCAATGAAATAGATAAAAAGATGCTAATCTAAGCATCTTTTTATTTTTGTTACTTTTTATTTTAAATCATTATTTCCTTTAAACACAATGAGCATTATTTACTTACGCATCAGTTACTTTCCATCATTTTTTTAATTATTCCAAAACCGCCACCTATTATAACAAACCCAAGAGCAATAATTATTCCTAATTTAAATATAGTTATTCCTACGCTAAAAAATTCTACTGATATGTGGATTCTATATTCTATAAATAAAGCAAGTACTCCTATTAAACATACTATGTACGCAATTATATTTCCTATAGTTATTAATCTTATAATTCTTTTATCAATGTTTTTTATTAATTCTCTTAATCTATTAAACTTATCAAACATATTATCACCTCTAAAATATATTTTATCAGCCATATATTTTAAAATCAAAGGTATTTTTTTCATATTTTATATATCTAATTTTATAATTATTTTCCTTGTCTTTTACTTTTTCTTAATATATAATTTAAATAGATTTTAAGGAGGGCTAAATATGTTTTTGCAATTAGAAATGTTTTTTTCAAGACATAAGCAAAAAATAATATTAATTACATTAGCTGTAATAGTAATTGCTTTAATTATTGCTTGCGTATGTGTTTTATCTTTCTGGAAAAAAGGCTCATATAAAACTACAACTTTTTTAAGCAAAGATAAATCAATATCACTTACTTTAGAAGATAATTTAGGGATGGATATTTTTAATAATAATAGTACAGATCATATCTTATTACTAACTTCCGCTTCTTCTAAAAATACTATTGCAATATCTAAAACAGAAAAAAATCCAGTATATTCTTCAAGTGATTTTGTAAATGCAGATAAATCAAACTATGCAACTGAATTTGAAAATTCAAAAAACATTTCTGATATTTCTCAAGGAACAATTTTAGGATATACATATTATAAATATTCCTTTGAAACAGATACCTCTTATGTCGAAGTTTATTGGATAGATACTAATGATTATTATTATGTAATTGATTTTGCATGTGATAATAATAGTAATATAGATTTAAAATCTAATATAAATAAAATATTAGATACTATTGAAATAAATAATCAGAAAGCAGATAATAATTTAAAAAATAATGTTGATGAAATTACAAACATAAATAAAGCTTCAAATACAAATTAAAGTGTTAATTTATATTCATAAATACTTATTAAAAAAATGTCTAATATTTAAACTTTTTTAAGTATATTAAAACTATAATAAAGAGGATTTTATTTAAAAATCCTCTTTTTATATTTTATATCATCATTATTTTTATTGCTTACTATCTTCTATAGCTTTATTTCTAGCTTTTCTTTTATTTCTACTATTAATCTTAAATTCAATATAATCTTCTATAATTATTTTAGCTATAGCTGCAATTGGAACTGATAAAAACATACCTAATACTCCAAAGAATGCTCCACCTACTGTAACTGCAAAAATAATAAGTATTGGACTTGTTTTCAAACCTTCTCCTAATATATGTGGGTTAATAATATTTGCATCAATTTGTTGCATTATTACAGTTACTATAAGCATTAATATAGCTTGCTCTAATCCTCCTGTAAATACTGTTATAATACATGCTATTGCAACACCTATTATTGCTCCAAAATAAGGTATTATATTTAAAAGTCCTATCATACCTCCAAGTAGAGCACCATATTTTATATTCATTAAAGACAATATTATTGACATCAAAATTCCAATTATAACGCCATCTAATATTTGGCAGTATATAAATTTTAAAAATATTTGATTTGTTTTTCCTACATATTCAATAATATTTCTGCAAACATTATCAGGGAAAATTGCTCTTGTTAATTTAACAAAAAAAGCTTTAATATCGTGTCTACTTATTAATAAGTATATTGAGAATATCAAACTAACAAATACACTAAATACTGCGCTTACAACTCCTATTGCGCCACTTATATATTGTCCAACTGTTGAAAAGTTAATATAGTCCATAAAATTAATTTCTTTCATTTTATTAATTATTCCATGGACATCTACTTGTTTTAAAATTGATCCATCATCTAAATTATCATATGCATCTAATACACTATTATAATAATTTGGTAAACTCTTTATTAAATCCATAACGCTATTTGTAGCTGTTGGAATAACTGCTTTTATTAAAAATACTACAACAATAATTGCTATAATATATACTATTAAAACACTTAATGTTCTAGCTTTCTTTCTAAGCAATCTACTCTTTTTAAAAAGAGATTCCAGCTTTGCAGATGGTGTATAAAATAAGTATGCAATTATTATTGCTATTAAAAATGGCATTATTACTGCTATTATTGTTCCAATAAAATTTGCAATTTCAGAAAAATTATCTAATGTTTTATAAACAGCAATTACTGCTACTGCAAAAGTAAACCAATAAAACCATTTTGTTATATTCTTTTTTCCATTCATATGTTTTTCCTTTCTTATAAATATATTATTTAAATTTTAATTTTAGCTTTATTTAATGTAACTTAAAAATTTAACTAATATTTATAAAATTTATTTTTATAAATATACTATAACATTTAATATTATTTCTATCAATAAAGTAAAAGCAGAAGCTATTGATGCTTCTGCTTTTTATCTTTTATCATTATAATACATATTTTTTAATAGCAAATACTCCGCATCCTAATACAGAAATAATTGTTATTGTTAATATAATATATAATTGTGTTCCACCTGTTGAAATTGATAAGATTACTGATGCATCATCTATATCATCTTCACCATCTTTTTTGTTATTAGGTGTAGAATCTATATCTGGTGTATTATATTCATTATAGTCATCACTAATTTCAGCTACGTTAGTTTTTAAACCTAAGTTCTTTTCAGATCTATCCCATCTTAAAGCTATTTCTACTGTAGCAGATTCTCCTGGTTTTAATAAAGTATCTTTTAAGTAATCAGTTGTAACTGCTCCATCTTCTCTTTGTTTCCATCCATATTTTTCATTATCTTCCTCATAGAATAATAATCCTTCTGGTATATAATCTGTAAGTTCTGTAGCATATCCTTCAAGTTCACCTTCGTTTGTTACTTTTATTTGGAATACAAATACTACTTGTGTTGTTTTCAATTTCTTTCTGTGGATTTCAACTTTTACAACTGGATCTGGGTTTTCTGTTCCGTCATATCCTGTATCTGTAACTTTTGTTTTTCCGTCTTCAGTAACTCTTACTTGACTTACATATTTAAGTAATGATAAATCAAAATATTTAACTGTAATTTTTTCATCATCTATATCATCTTCACCATCTGTATCATTATTTGGTACAGAATCAACGTCATCTACTGGATTTCCATCTTTATCTTGATCTTCTGTAATTTCTGCTGTATTTATAATTATTCTATTTTCTTGATCAATTTCATCTTGATTTACTTTAAATGCTACTTTAACATCTCTATAATCAGGATTTGTGTCTGTAATTCCTACATTTTCATCATAAGCTTTTATTGGGCCTTCTCCTCTTGCATCAGAGTTAGCTTTTGAATAATAATCTGTTGCAATTAATTCAGCTTCATTTGGATCTGTAACCTGAACATATTGTTTACCTCCAAATGTAACTAATTCTAATGTAGTAGGATCTTCATTTTCTTTTACTTCTCTATACATTTTCCACATATAGTTTGTGTTTGTTTCATTTTCTGGTAAAAAGATTAATCCTTCTGGAATATCATCTTTAATTACTGATGCATATCCTTCAACATTTCCTTCATTATATACCCTTATTGTATATGTAACAATATTCTCATTTGCCACATCAAGTGGTGTTTGTGTATGAGTATATTCTATTTGTCCATTATCGTTTATTATAACTGATGGAACTCTATCTGTAATTTCTTTATCATTTAATCCTGTAATGAATTTTTGAAGAGCTAAATCGAATACTACTGGTATTACATTTTCTTCATCTTGGTCGTCTTCTTCTTCATCTTTATTGTCTGGCTCTGAATCTTCATCATCGCCATCATCTTCTGTAATTTCTGCAATATTTGTTATTACTACTGGTGTTTTTGAAACTACTTTAAACTCTATTTGAACATCTGCATAAGAAATCACATTATTTTCTTTATCAAATGCTTTTATTGGTTCTTGTGTTTCTAAATATCTTGTTCTAACTCCTTCTGTCCATCCTGTATCTGTTTCTTCAGTAAATGTTTCCCATTTATATTTGTAGTTAACTTCACTTCCACTTACAAAGTTACCATTTTCGTCTACTTCATAAGTTACAAACTCAAGACCTTCTGGTACATTATCTACTATTTCTTTTGCAATAGCATCTACTTCACCTTCATTATATACTCTTATTGTATATACTATAGTATCTCCTACTTTAACTTGTACTGGATCTTTTGACATTGTATAATCTGCATCATGAACTGTTTCATCATTTGCAAGTTTAGTAGTATCAACTACAGGCTCTCTTGATGGTTCTACTTCATTTCCATTTACTGCATTTATAAATTTCTTTAATGCTAAATCATATCTTTTAACTACTAATGTTAAATCTTCATAGTCATCATCATCTTGAATATTTGAGTTTTCTGGATATGTATCTACATCTATTTCATTAGGCTCTGAATCTCTATCAGCTTCTACTAAGTTTCCATCTTTATCAGCTTCTTCAGTTATAGCAGCAATATTTTTTAATGTATTTTTATCTAGTTCTTCTTCAGCTGTTACTATACATGCAACTTGTACTGTCAAACTAGCAGGTTCACTATTTGACTTATCAAAAGCTGGTATAAGATTTGTATTTCCACCTTCTGTATATTTTAATAAATCTGTTCTGATTGTTGTTCTACCTAAGATTACATCTTCTTCTGCAACATCTCCACCTGTTACAAAATCACTAGATGTTACATTACTTGTTCCATTTTTAATAGTTGATAATTTAACTGTCTCAGCATTTTCTGAATCAATTCTCCAACCATTATTATAGTTTATTGTATGATTTACTAAAAATCCAAGTCCATCTGGTATGTAATCTGTAATTTCATTTACATATGCATCTTCTTGACCTTCATTATATACTCTTATAGAATATACAACTATATCACCTGTTTTTACAGCTACAGGCTCTTTAGAATGATTATATTCTGCTGTAGTTGATGTTTCATTTACTAAATCTGTTACATCCACAACTGGTTTTCTTTCTTTGTTTTCACCATTTACAGTAGAAATATATTTTCTTAAAGCTAAATCTATTTCTTTTTCAGGTTCTGGCTCTGGTTCAACTTTTAATTTTTCAAAGTCATCATCATCTTCTCTACCTTCATAGTAATAATTACTATCTGTTAAATCATCTTTATTTGTTTCTTTACCTTTATATGGTTCTAAATCTATTTCATCAATATTAATTGATCCTGGTACAGAATCTATATCATCTACATCATCTTCAACGATTTCTGCTAGATTTGTTAAAATTCCTTCTGTAAAGTCTGCATTTACACTACACTCTATTTTAACTGTTACAGAAGATATGTTCATTGTTTCTTTATCAAATGGATTTAATTCAAAGTTTTCTGTATATGCTGTTGTAGCATATTTACCATCTGCAGATATAATCCATCCATATTGTTTATTAATCTCACTATCTTCTACATAACTTAATCCTTCTGGTAAGTAATCTCTAATTTTAGTAGCTGTTCCTTTTTCTGATCCTTCATTATAAACTGTTAAAGTATATACTACTCTATCTCCTGGTTTAATTAATACAGGATCTTTTTTGTGATTATATTCTATTCTATTTTCTTGTTCATCATATATTATATTAGGAATTCTTGAAGTTATTTCATTTCCGTTAACTGCTGTTATATATTTTCTTAATGCTAAATCATAAACTTTTTCAGGTTTTACTATTGTTACTTCTGTTTCTTCATGGATATCATTTGGCTTTGATTCAACACTAATTAATGGTTGTGCTTTAGCCACATCTGATGTCCAAAGTGTAATTGAAGTTTCATCATCACCTTTTACGTCTAATTCCATTTTTATTTTAGTAACATCTGTTGTTAATGGAAGTTTTATATATAAATCTTGATCTAATGCTCTTTTTATATTTGTTACTCTTTTACCATCTGCACTTGGTGCATCTACTAAAGAATATCCCTCTAATAATTTATCATCTTGATTTTTAAAAGTTACAGTAAAGTTAGTATTAGTTCCACTAGTAATATGGAAAGGACCAACATATAAGTAATCTCCATCTTCTATTGTTGTTTTTTCTGTATCTTTTATTGTTGGATTAGTATTTCCTTCTTCTGATGCTGAGCTATTAGATAAATTTCTATAATATTCAACTGCAGTTGCAATTAATTCAGTTTTTTGAGGATATGTACCTTGTCCATTAAATACTTTACCATCTATTGTATAGTTAATTGCATTTTTTGATAAATCTAAGTCATTAGTTATTTCCCAAATAACTAATTGCATTGCAAAGAATAAATCATCATCTGTTATTATATTCTTAATTGTTTCCACTGTAGTAGGTGGTATTAGATCTTTATCTTCTTCAATTCTCTCAGCATAAACTTGAGCTATCTTTTCTTCAAAATCATCATACATATTAGCTTTTGTTATTAGTCGTATGATTTTCTCTGCTTTTGCTGAATCTAATGAAGAAGCATTTTCCTTAGTAAATTCACCTTGGCTTGTATAATTAGTATTTTTTGTTCCATCTTCTGAAGGGAATTTACCATTCATATCTAAACAAAAGATATAAGTAGAAAAATCTGCTGATCCATTATCATTGACAAAAGTTCTATATGTAACCCTATTTCCAATTTTGTATCCAAATTTATTTCCGTCTACATCTTTGCTTGGGTGTAATATAGAAATTCCAAATGTAGTTTTAGAATCTTTTGC
>CALWZY010000054.1 GCA_944386155.1 uncultured Clostridia bacterium
AAAAAACAAGTTTTTTATAGTGGCTCTATTCATGCAAATGAATGGATTACAAGTGTTCTTCTAATGAAATATTTAGAAAACTTATCTTTTGCCTTTGAAAACAACACTACCATTTTTGATTATAGAGCTAGATTTTTATATGATAATATTTCCTTGTATATTGTTCCTATGGTAAATCCTGATGGTGTTGATTTAGTAGTTGGAAATATAAAAAAATATATGCCTAAAATATATGATTATGCTAAAGACTTATCTTCATCATATCCTGATATCTCGTTTCCAGATGGTTGGAAAGCAAATATAAATGGTATAGATTTAAATTTGCAATTCCCCGCTCTTTGGAATGAAGCAAAAGAAATAAAATATAGTCAGGGGTATACTAAACCTGGTCCTAGAGATTTTGTTGGTAATTTTCCTCTTTCTACTCCAGAATCTATAGCAATGTATAATTTCACTATTTCTAAAAATTTTAGTCTTATACTGGCATATCATACTCAAGGGAAGGTAATTTATTGGAAGTTTAGTGATTTTCTTCCTACAAACTCTTATTATATTGGAATGCAATTTCAAAATGTAAGTGGTTACACGTTAGAAGACACCCCAAAAAACTCTGCAAATGCAGGATATAAGGATTGGTTTATTAAATCTTTCAATAGACCTGGATATACTATTGAAGCAGGATCTGGAACAAATCCTCTACCTATTTCACAATTTGATGAAATCTATTCTACAAATGTTGGTATCTTAACTCTTGGAATGATATTATAAAAAAATCTAATACATATAAATGTATTAGATTTTTTAAATATTTATTAATTTATTTAATTATTCTCTTTACTTTATTGTTTTTTCATTTGGTTAGTATTTTGTACATTTAAAACCATAATGATAATTATTACTAAAGAAACTAAAACAATCGCAATTTGAATCCATGTATCTGGACCTGTCTCTGGTAGAATTTCATTTGATGTATTATTTTCATCAAATACTTCATTTCCTATTGAACTTACATCATTTTCAGTTTCATTTTCTGCAATAATTTCGTTTCCAGTAGTATTTGTTTCATTTCCACCAGCTGTAATTAAAGTTCCTCCTGATTCCCCTGAAATTTTAGAAAAATCTGCATTCATTTTTACTGTTAATTTATTAGTAACTTTATATTCTGTATCAGTATTTGAAGTTTCTGTTTGTGCATATGTAAATATATCATTATCTACTGAAATCTTTGTTCCTTTTGCAGTTGCAAGTTTATCTGTATTGTCTCCTGAAGGTGTTTCAGTTCCATTTTCTACAGCTTCCATATAATATTCTAAAGCATCATTTGAATCAACACTTTGTGCATCTGTTACTGCTAGAAAAGCCATAGGTAAAATTGATGCTGGTTTTAATGTTTCAGCTAAATAATTTTCATCTGTCATATCACTTGTAAAACTTTGATCTATAGAAAATGTAGTCTCTGTATCTGAGATAGTATAATTTGCTGTTACTTCTACACCATCACTAGAAAGTTTAATTGTACTATCATCAACTGTCAAAGTTGCTGTGTTTTCTGAACCTCCTATAGTAGTAGTTCCACTTTCTAATGTTGCAGTCGCTGTTTTAGTGCCATCTGCATAAGCTTTTAGATTTGTCTCTAAAGAATCTTTAGTCATAGCAACTGCTAAAGCTACATTTGAAATCATAGATAATATTGCAAATATTACTATAACTACTGCTAGAATTTTAATACTTTTCTTTTTCATAATATCCTCCCTTTATACATATTTTTCTTATTACACATCTATGAATTCTCCATCTTCAGGGAATTCTATATCTTTTATATGATTATGTACATAATCACTTCTATGTATTGCTAAAAACCTTGTATCTTTATATTGCTCTTTTAGCCATACAACTTCATCTAATCCAATATGCATTTTAGTTGGAACTGTATTAGTAGAGTCAATACAAATTACATTTGCTTCTTTGCACATTTTTTGTAAATTTTCGCAAAGAACTGTATCTGTTGCATATCCTACTTTTTTATTATCTTTTTCAAGTATAAAACCTAATATAGGCTTACACTGTCCGTGAACTAATTCATAAGCTTTTAGCTTAAAGTCATCACCAATATACTCTTCTCCATCTTTTAATTCTATTAGTTTTACATTAAAATCTTTTTCAAAATTATTATATTTTTCTTTATTCCCATCAGCAAAAGCTAAATTAAATAATTCTATTACTCTTTTTTTAAGTCCGAACTCCTCCTATAATAGGAAGAACTCTATCTATATGTTCATTTCTTATATTTCTACCAATTAAAAAATTTGGTAAATCAAAAAAATGATCTGCATGAAAATGTGATATTACTATATAGTTTATTTCTTTAGTATATCTTTTTTGACTTTCCATTCTTTTTACTGTACCAGAACCTACATCAAATAGTATGTCATCTATAATTAAGCTTTGATTTCCCCTTGTTATAGATCCCATTGTTCCTGTTCCAATAAAATTAATCTTCATTTGTTTACCTATCCTTTATTTTCTTTTTTTTCTTTGAATAGAATATGCTATATTTCTAACAACTTCTCCTGGCATAAATTTAGCAAGTACAGCCATAATCTTCATTCTTGTTCCTGGAATGATTACTAATTTTTCTTCAAACATTTTATTTACAGCATATTCTGCTACAAAATCACTATCATAAGGTTTTACTTTGAATTCTACTCCTGCTGCATTATTAAAATTAGTGGTTGTTGGTCCAGGACATACAGCACAAACTACTACTTCAGACCCTTCTTTTTTTAGCTCTGTATTAATAGCTCTTGTTAAAGATAACACATAATTTTTTGAAGCATAATATTCAGCCATTAAAGGTCCATCAATAAATCCTGCTATTGAAGATACATTCATAATATATCCTAGATTTCTTTTCTTCATATCTTTTAAAAATAGTTTTGTTAATATTGTAAGTGCAGTTATATTTAAATCAATTAACTCTAAATCTTTTTCAAGCTCTGTATTAGTAAAAGGTCCAAATACTCCCATACCTGCACAATTTACTAATATTTCTATTGGTTCATTTTTATATTTTTCATGTAATATCCATGGATTTGCTCTATCTGTTAAATCCATTCTTTCTATCTCTACTCTTGTTTTAACTTCTCTTTGAATATCTCTTAATTTTCTTTCATTTCTTGATACTAATACTAAATCATATCCTAATTCACTTAAATATAATGCAATTTCTCTTCCTATTCCTGAAGAAGCTCCTGTTACTAATGCTTTCATTTACAATTTACCTCACTAACTCTAATATTTTTTCTTTATTTTTCATTATTGTATCATATCCAATTTTAATACATTGATCCATTTCTTTGATCTCTAGTAGTTTTGCATTTTCTACGTCTATCTCTACAAAGTAATCTGCAATTTCTTGTGCTTTTCTTACATCCTTTAAAGAAAAAATATCACAAGCTCTAAGTATTGTTGCTAGAATATTTCCATTGGATTCATACTTGTCTAATTTAAAACTAATTCCTAATGTTTTTTCAGCTCCCATATCTTTTAATACTTGAACTGGTAAATTATCTTTTGTACCTCCATCCATGAAACTATATTCTTTATAGTCACATGGAGTAAATATTCCGTGGAAAAGCCATGCTAGCTCGTATAGCAGTTCCTATTGGAATATCATTAATATAACCAAAATCATTATGTCTATTATTTATCTTTTGTGATGATAAAACATATTCTTTGGTAGAAATTGCATCTACAGTTATAACTGCAAATGGCTTTTTAATATCATTAATATTTTCTACATTTTTAATTTTAGCTATTTTATTTACTAAATCTTCTACTTTTTCACCTTTTATAATTCCCGGAAGATCTACTGTCTTAGTAATCATATATTTGCTTATTCCAGAAATTATAGGCTTTTTATTAATAGTTGTTATACTTTTATAATATTCTTTTGTATATTTAATCATCTCATCAGTAGATAACCCCATTGCATAAAAAGCTGCCATAATACTTCCAGAACTTGTCCCTGATAAGAAATCTATTTTTACTCCTAACTCTTCTAGTGCTTTGAGAGCTCCTATGTGTGCAACACCTTTAAGCCCTCCTCCTCCTAATGCTACTCCTAACTTCATTTACTTGCTCCTTTGCCTACTATTGCCTATTATACTCTATTTTTAGTATATACTGTTTGTGTAGGATATACTAAATCTATATTTTCTCTTTCAAGCACATCTAAAATGTCACATAATATCTTATCTTTAGCTTTTAAATATTCAGAATAATCTGTTACTGATATGTAAGTCCTTATAAAAATACTGTTACAATCTTCTCCTATTTTATCTAAATGTACTTCTGTTGTATCTTCTAAAACAATATCATTTGTGTTTAATACAGTAATTATTTTACTGATACATCTATTAATTTGCTCTGTTGTTGATTCTAAGCTTATTCTTAAATAAGTCTCTATCATTCTACTTTCAAGCTTATTCCAATTAATTATATATTCAGAAACAAGTAGTGAATTTGGAATAGTAATTATTGAATTATTTATTACTTTTATTCTTGTACTTCTAAATGTAATATCTACTACAGTACCTGTATAAAGGCCTCCACCTATTTCTATGTAATCTCCTATATCAAATGGTTTATCAGTAATGATTGTAAAACCACCTATTAAACTTTTTACTATATCTTGAGCAGCTAAAGCAACAGCAGCACTGGCAATACCAAGACCTGCAGCTAAACCACTTAAATCATATCCAAACTCTGTAATTACTACAAATGCCATTATTATATATACTAATGTTTTTAATACTTTGCTTAAAAATAAGTTTAAGGCATCATTATTATTACTTTCTTTTTTAGAATTTTTATTTATAATATTAAAAATTGGCGAATCAGGATTTAATGAATCGGCAATACCTTTAGCAAATAAAACTATAACAACTATTCTCATAGCTTTGTCTGCTAACTTCTCTATTCCTTTTGTTGTTCCTAATGTATAGATACTGATATAAAATCCAAGCACATAAAAGAAATATTTAAGTGGTTTATAAAAACCGCTTTCTGCTGATTTTTTATCACTTTTCATTAATTTATGTACTATACCAATTATAATTCTTGCAACTATTGGTCCAATTATTTGAAATCCTAAAATTATTACGATGATTTCTGCATATTTGATAAGATATTCTACATTTACAGATTTAATTAAATTAATTATTTCTTCCATAAATTGCATTTCTCCATTCTTATTTTAACAGTTGTATTATATTATAACCAATTTTAAAATACAATAATTTTTTATAAAAAAAGCCTGATATTTTAACAAAAAAGAAAACGGTATATTTATTGTATACCGCTTCTAAAATTTATATTTATTATTTATTTTTACATGCTTCATTTCTATAGTATTCGGCAATAAGTTCGTCAAGCTCTAAACTAATACTATAGATTTTCTCATAACTCTCATTATTTGAAATACTATCATCTAATTTTTTTCTTAAGTGATAAATTTTTTCATCTAAATTCATATACGACCTCATCTAAGTTTTCCAATAATCCCTTCCCTACGTATAAAATATCATATTATTAGGACTTGGTCAATTAAAATAGCTTTTTTTCGTCAAATTTCGTTCGACATTTTTCTCATTTATTTGCAACTACAGATAAAGTCATCTTATCTTCTATAAATATTTCTCTTAAAACACTTTCAACATACTGCTTATCTATGTTTTGTGATTCATCGATAAAATCAAATGGATTTACTCCTTTAAAATAACTTTCCATGAAATTATTTCCCAAATCTGCAATATTTTCAAATTCTTTTACATACATTCCATAATTTTTCTTTTTCATTCTTTCAAATTCATCTTCATTTATTCCATTTTTCTTAAGAAATTCTATACTATTTTTTATTTCTTTTATTACATTTTTATATTCGAAGCTTTGATTTTGAATCAATATATGAGAATAATCTCTTGCATATTCATATATACTCGTAAACTCTGAAAATATTAAACCTTCATCATATAATTTATTAAATAATGCTGAACTATTTCCGACTAATATATCTAAAATAATATCTATAGCAATATGTTTTTTTATTTGTAATTTACTATTATTTAATGAATTATTATTTTCTATTTTATCTTTTATTCCAAGTATAAATAAAGGAATATTAACATCCATTTTTTCATATATTTCTTTTTTATTAATTTTATCTGGTTCCTTATCTACTACTTTTTTTGCTATAGTTGTATCTTCATTTTTTATAATTCTTTTATTTATCTCATTAAATATTTCTTCTTTTTCAAAATCTCCAACAACAACTATTGCCATATTAGATAATTTATAAAAATTATTATAGCACTTGTATAAAATTTCTTTATTAATTTTACTTACACTTTCCACTGTTCCTGCAGGATCTAATTTAACTTTATTATTAACATATAAACTATCTAATGCATTTAAATATACCTTCCAATCTGGTTGGTCATCATACATTCCTATCTCTTGATTTATTATCCCTTTTTCTTTTTCAACATTTTCATCTGTAAAATAAGGTGATTGCACATAATTCATAAACTCATCTAAAGCTTCATAAAAATTATTAGTGCATTCATATAAATACGCAGTATGATTATTTGTTGTATATGCATTTGCATTGACTCCTAAAGAAGATAAAACATCTAAACTATTATGTCCATTTTCTTGTTCAAATAATTTATGTTCTAAAAAATGTGCAACACCATCTGGAACTTCAGTAATCTCTTCTTCTCCAGGAACTATAAATCTATTATCCATTGATCCATAATTTGTTGCGAAAGTAATATATTTTTTATTTGTACCTTTTCTTGGAATAAACATAACAGTAAGTCCACTTTTTAGCTTTTCTATATATACTTTTTCTTTTATTAAATCATTTTCAATTACTTGCATACTTCCTCCAATTATCTAATTTCTTAAAAAATAAACTGTATTGATTTTCACTTTTTTAGCTATTTTAATAATATCTTCTTTAGAAATGTTCTTAATTTTATCATAATATTCTTCAATACTTATTTTATTTTTAGACATTTCTTCACCATAATAAAATATAATAGCAGTATTTTGTTCTTCTTTAATAGAATCTATACCTGCATATATAAATCTTTTTGCATTTTCTATATCATCTTCTGTAAAATTACCGTTTCTCATATCTTCTAATTGTTCTTCTATTAAATTAAGCGTTTTTTCATAATTATCAACTTCAATACCTGCTCTTATAAAAATGTTACTTTTTTGAACAACATAATTAGATTTGCTAGTATATGCCAAGCTTTCTTTTTCTCTTACTATTCTAAATAATTTTGAATTTGCTCCATCTCCTAAAATAGTATTATAAAGCAAAATTTTAAATCTATCATCTGCATTTGTTTTTCCTACTACGTCTAATCCAACTACTAGTTTTCCTTGAGTTACATCCATCTTCTCTTCTATTTTATTAATTTGTTTTACTTCTTCTTTTTCTTGCTTTTCAATATCATTTAAGTAACAAGAAACATCTCTATCACTTAAAGATTCAATTAATTTGTTATTTTTAATACTCTCTTCTATGTGTTTATTTTCTATATTTCCTGAAACAAAAATATCTATTTTTCCTTTACTAATAATTTCTTTATATCTTTCATATAAGTTTTTACCATTTATATTTTTTATATCTTCTAAATATCCATTTTTCTTTATACCATATCCACAATCATTGTACATTATGTTTATAATTTTGTCGTATGCGTATGTGTCTTTATCATCTTTTTCACTTTCTATTATCATTTTTTGTCTTTCTTTTTCAATCTCGACATATTTTTCATCAAAGCTATCATTTTTTACTAATGGATTAAATGTAATATCTAAAAGTACATTTATGCATTCTTTTAAATTTTTTTCTTCATTAGGTAAAAATATATCATCTACACTTTCTGTATATAACTTAAGGACTAAATTTTTTCCAGTTTTATCAGTTCCTGTTTCAAGTGTAGAACCATATAAATTATTTAATTTATTAGATATATCTATTTGCTTTTTATATGTCTTAGAACCGCTTTTTAACACTTCTGGTATAATTACGTCTTTTGTTATATTTTTCTTGTCTAAACCAATCGTAATGAAAATAACAGATAAATCAGTTTTAAATAAATCAGTATTTATTAAATGTAATTTAATACCTTTTTTTATATTAATAATTTTCTCTTTCAAATTTATAATCTCTCTTTCTTTTAATATAATTATTATTTCTAATTACGTTTTATTTATACATATATATAGACCGACTTAATCGGTCTATATGTTTATAATTTATAATTTACATTTTATATTTTATACAAAATTATGCTAAAAACTTTTTAGCAGCCTCATTTATAGTTTTGCCATCTGAAGAAGCACCTATTCTTTCTTTTGCAACTTTCATTACTTTTCCCATATCTTTAATATCTTTTGCTCCTATTTCAGTAATTATTTCTTTTACTATATTTTCAACTTCTTCTACTGATAATTGTTTTGGAAGATATACTTTCAAATATTCTATTTCTTTTTTTATTTGATCTACTAAATCTTCTCTTCCTCCTTTTTCATAATCTGCTAAAGAATCATTTCTTTTTTTAGATTCCTTTGCTATTATATCAATTATCTGATTATCATCTAATTCTACTTGTTTATCTTTTTCTACTTGCAAAATAGCAGCTCTTACCATTTGCACTGTATTTTTCTTAAGTTCATTTTTTTCTTTCATAGCATCTTTTAAATCATTTAATAATTTTTCTTTAAGCATATAAAAATTCCCCCTTGAATTTATTTTTTCACATTATATCACAAAACAAAAATAAAAGAAACGTTAAAAACGTTTCCCCTATCTAAACTTTATTAATTTCAATTAATTAAAATTTTCTTTTTCTTGCAGCCTCTGATTTTTTCTTTCTCTTTACGCTTGGCTTTTCATAATGTTCTCTCTTTCTAACTTCTTGTAATACTCCATTTCTAGCACATTGTCTTTTAAATCTTTTAAGAGCATCTTCTATATTACCATTATTAACTCTAATCTCTGACATCTATTTTTCCCTCCTTCCAAAGCTCGAAAACATTTTGCGGGATTTTTCTATTATGTATAAACTTTTAAGTCTATCTCTATCCGATGTTCATAATTATACATTAATTCGTATTTGCTTGTCAATAGTGTATTTGCAGAAAAATCTTCTTTTTTTCTTAAAATATAATATTTATATATAAAAACATATATTAAGATATAAATTTTTCTATTTGTACTACTCTATGCTCTTTTAAAGACTCTTTAACATCTATTATTCTTTGGTTTGAAGACCCTCTAAATTTTAATTTTAAATTTTTCTTATCTTCTTCAAATTTACCATCTACCATTACATCAATATAATTTAAAAGTTCTTTTGTTGTTTCATTGTCTTTTGACATTTTTCCAACAACATCCTTTTCAAAATCAAATCCTGTATAACACCATATATTTTTATTTGGAAATTTTTCTTTCACTCTTTTTACTAAAGGAAGTATCCCTTCTTGATTTACATATTCAAGGGGCTCTCCTCCAAGTAAAGTTAGTCCTTCTATATGATCATGATTTAAATAGTTAATTACTTCATCTATATTTTCATCAGTAAATTTATTTCCATAATTAAAATCCCATGCACATTCATTAAAACATCCTTTGCAATGATGATTACATCCACTTACAAAAAGTGAAACCCTCACGCCTTCACCATTTGCTACGTCTACTTTTTTTATATCTGCATAATTCATATGTTTTTCCATCCCTTCTTAGATGTTTAAATTAAATACTAGGAATATTTAATCCCTAGTATTTAATTTTATATCTTTAGTGTTTTAATTTTTCTTTAGAATCTGATTACTT
>CALWZY010000055.1 GCA_944386155.1 uncultured Clostridia bacterium
CCTGAATATGATGATATATATACATTAAAAGGTCTTAATAGAAGTATAGTTCTTGAAAAAGACGGAAAATATGGTTTATTTAATGATGTTACTAAAGATTTAATTATAGATGTTCAATATGCTGAAATTAAAGCTTTAGGAGATGTTTATGATGATGGATATATAGTAAAAAATTCTGAAAACAAATATGGTTTGATACTTCCAGATAAAAGTACAGTATTAGATTTTAATTATGACAATATTACAGAAGTACATGATGGTACTCAATATTTAGTAGAAAATGAGGATAAAAAGTTTATAGTAGATAATACAAATACAGTTGTATTAGAGCTTGCGGATGATGAGAATATTACTGAAATAAATGAAGATAAATATATCTTGGAAAAAGATAAAGAGTTTAATATTATAAATAGTGAAAAAGAAACATTATTAGATAAAACATATGATTATTTAGAGCATGCATATGGAGATTATTATATAGCTGGAAATGATAACAAGTATGGAGTTATTGATTCAGCAGGAACAGTTGTAGTAGATTTAAAATATGTAAATGTAACTTATAGATCAGATGCAGCATTTTTCGAATGTGAAAATAAAGATTATACAACAGATATTTATGACAATACTTGTGAATATAAAGTTACAGGAACAATAAGTGAAGTAAATATAGACAATTCTTATATCAGAATAAGAGTTGGAGATGATTATAAATATTACAATTTATTATTTGAAGAAAAAACAAATAAAGATGTACTTCCAAATAATACATTATTTCTAGTAAAAGAAAACGGAAAATATGGATATGAAAATAAAGAAGGAGAAAGAATAGTAGATTGTATATATGATGATGCACAAGAGCAAAACCCTTATGGATTTTGTGCAGTACAAAAAGATGGAAAATGGGGAGCTTTAAAGTCAGACGGAGCAGTAGTACTTGAGCCATCAGTTGATTTAAGTGATAATATTATAATCGATTTTATTGGAAAATATCATTTGGATAAAAATATAGAATTAAATTCATATACAGAATAAAAAAGTAAAATAGAAAGTTAAAATAAAAACAAAAATACAAAAGAGGAGAAATGTAAAGTGGAATTATCAGTTAAATATCAATACACATATTTTTTATATCCTTATATAGTAGATGTAGATAAATATCAAAAATATTTATTAAGATTATTAAAAAACGATAAGTGTAGATTAAAGATATTTGAAAAAGAAAAAGACTTAGACATTTATAATTATTTTAGTACAAATATTAGAAACTCTTATTTCCCAACATTTGAACTTAGAGGAAATAAATTAAGAGATTTTAAAGAGTATAGTGATGAAAGAAAAAGTAAAGTTTTATCAGAACATGCATGTACTGTATTTGAATATGATATTTCAGGTTACAAAACAGAAATAAAAGAAGATACAAGAAAAAAAGAAAATTATATTTTATTTGATGTATCAAAAATAGAAATAATATGTTTTAATACAGGAGTTTGTTTTGTAAGCTTAAAGACAACAGTAGAAGACACAGAAAGATTTTCTGATTTGTTAAATTTTAATTATAAATTTAGAGAAATGTATTCAGAATTTAATAAATTGAAACAATATGAAAATATAAATATTAAAACAAATTCATTTGAGGATTTAAATAAAATTAAAGAAGTAATTGATGAAATAACACAAGATAAAGAAAAAGATCTTACAGTAGAAAATAAACAAAAATTTTATACTTTTGCATATACATGTATACAGGGTGAAAATTGGAATGATAGAAATCCATTTGAAAATTTAGAAAATGAATTTTTCAAATATGCAAATGTTTGTCCAAGCAATTATTTAACTGATTTAAATAAGAAAAATGATGAGCAAAATTTAAGTATAATTTCAAAACTTAAATATGTTAGAACAGGAATAACAAATACAAGTTGTAATCTACTAGCATCAATGGTAGACATGTATAACTATACAAAACTTCCTTATGAATTTGAAAATCAAATTTACTACACATATATTTTAAGACTATATCAAAAAATATTCTTAAATCAAATAAATACTGAGTTTAAGAGTTATGATCAAATAATTAAAATTAGACATGAGTTTATAAGTTTTGCAAAAAACTTATGGGTAAAAGATGTTACTACTGATGATACAGGAAGTTTATATTATAGAGTACTTAAAAATACATTTGAATTAGATGATTTATTTGAAGAAATAAGAAAGAAATATGAGATTATATATAAAGATTTGAAAATAGAAAAAAATAATAGAGATAACTCAATAATAGTAATGTTATTAATATTATCATTAATATTAAATACATTTTCTATAATTGCATATTTCTTTATTCTATAAGGAGTAATTTTAATGAAAATATCATGTGGTACAGATATAGTAAGTATTGAAAGAATAAAAAAAGCTATAGAAAGACATGGAGATAAATTCTTAAATACTGTATACACAGAAGATGAAATCAAATATTGTTTAGAACATGAGGCTTCTAAATATGAGCATTTTGCAGCAAGATTTGCAGCAAAAGAAGCAGCTTTTAAAGCTACTACAAAAATATTTGATAATGAGAAGAATGTAGATTGGAAAAATATTGAGGTATTAAAAAACGAAGATGGAAGACCTGATATTTATTTTAAAAATATAGAGTCTAAAAGAATAGAGAGTATTGATATAAGTTTATCTCATAGTGATGAATTTGCAGTAGCAACAGTTGTAGTATTGTATAAATAGTATAGGAGGAAAAATATATAGTATGCTAAAGGGTGAAAAAGGAATAACAATGCTAGCATTAGTAATTACGGTTATACTTTTATGTTTGCTTGCATCTATAACTATTAGTTTTTCAATAGGTGAAGAAGGTGTTTTCACAAAATCAAGAAGAATAAATTATTTAGATGATATATCTGAATTACAAAAGGAGTTAAGTGAAAAAGAAGTTTTAGCTAGAGCAAATGGACAAGATAATAATACAATAAAAAAAGAATTAGAAGAGTATCTAAATAATTGGCTTAATTCAAATGAAGACTATAAAGATTATAAATTTGAAATTAAACTAAACAATGAAGAAGATACATTTGTACTAACTTATATAGATGGAGCAACAGAAGAAGAGGAAAAATGGCTTAATACAGTTAGTTTTCCAAGAGAATAATAAAAAAATAGAGTAGAGAATAAATAGTTAAGACTAAACAGACGGGAAGTTGTTGTTTAGGCAAGTTATAAACGCTTATTTATTTTTGCATTCCGCTATTCATAAATTTAAGAGGGATATTTGCCTTCTTTCTTTATGTGCGGAAAAAAGAAAGAAGGTATTTTTATGTCAAAAATTAAGAAAATAGTAATCTCAGCATTACTTTTAGCAATACTTATAATTTCAGATAGATTTTTATCTATTAATACAAATTTTTTTACTATTAATTTAAGTTTTATTCCGAGCATGATAGTAGCAATATTATTAGGTCCAGTATATGGAGCGCTAGTTTTAGGACTTACAGATTATATTGGTGCTCATCTATTTCCATTTGGTGAATATTTCCCAGGTTTTACTGCTTCGGCAGTCCTAAAAGGATTTATATGTGGATTATTATTACATCCAGGTTTAAAAGAGACTTTTTTAGAAACAAAAATAGGGAAAACAAAAATAGGAAATATAATCTCTAAAATGTTGCTTTCAAAAGATGCTTCTATCAAAAGATTTATGATTAATTTAGTAATAACATTAATAATAGTAAGATTTGGAATAAACATATTTATACAAGCATTTTGGTTAAATATATTATATGGAAAAGCTTATGTAGCAATAATTATGACAAGACTTGTAACTCAAGCTACAATGTTTGTAGTTCAAATAATTGTAGCACCAATTATTTATAAAATTACTAAAAAAGAGATGGATAAGTTTTTAATGGAGGAATAAATATGGACATAAATGAATATTTAAAACAATTTGATAAATTTACAAAAGATCCAACTTTAGAAGCTATGTACTTTTTATTAGATAAATTTGATAATCCACAAAATAAATTAAAAATAATACATATAGCAGGCACAAATGGGAAAGGTAGTGTTTGTGAAATGTTAAATAGAATTTTAGTAGATTCAGGTTATACTGTAGGTAAATTTATTTCTCCACAACTTATTAAATTTAATGAAACAATTACTGTAAATGATAAAGAAATATCTGATGAAGAAATTAGCAAAATACTAGAGAAATTATCAGTATATATTGATGAATATAATTCTAAACATGAAATTAAAGTAAAATGGTTTGAAGTAATTACTAGTGTTGCGTTAATATATTTTGCACAAAGAAAATGTGACTTTGCAGTTATAGAAACAGGACTAGGAGGAACAACAGATTGTACAAATGTTGTAGAATCAATGATTTCTATTATAGTTTCTGTAGGTTTAGATCATGTTGATATACTTGGAAATAATATAGTAGATATAGCAAAACATAAAGCGGGAATTATAAAAGATAATTCAGATGTTATATATTTAAAAAGAGAAAATGATGAAGAAGTTTTAAATGTAATTATAGATAAATGTAAAAAAACAAATAGTAAATTACATTTAGCTAAAAAAAGTGAATGTACAGACTATAAATATGATAAAGATTTTCAATATTTTACTTATAAAGGTATAAAAGATATTCCTGTAAATCTAAAAGGAAAAAAACAAATATATAATTCCACAATTTGTTTAAAAGCTGTGGAAATCTTAAAAGAAAAAGGATATAAAATTGAATATAATACAGTAAAAAATTCACTTAAAAATGTTATTCACAGGGCAAGATTTGAAAAATTATTAGATAATCCTGAAATAATTTATGACGGTGCTCATAATGCTCCTGCAATAGAAAATTTAATACAAACAATAAATCAGTATTACTCAAATACTGAAAAAGTTTTTATAGTATCGATATTAGGAACTAAAGATTATAAAACAATAGTATCTAAACTTGTAAATAGGTATAATGATTCAGAATTTTATTTTACAGATGGAGTTTCTGATAGAAAGTTTATAGAAAGTGAAGAACTTAAAAAAGTTGCAGAAAAGGAAAATAGTTATGGAATTTATAATACAGGAAGCTTAGTAGATACAATAGAAAAGGTAAGCAAAAAGTATAAAGATTCGAATAAAGTTATTTTCATAATAGGAAGTTTTTATATTTATAAAGAAGTTGTGGATATCTTAAATAAATTAAAAAATAATAAGTAAGAGTATAATTTTTTATTCTTAGGAATTTAAAAAAAGTGCATACTAAAGAAACAGCTAAAAATAAAGAAATACAGGAGAAAAGTAAGTAAGAATACAAAAAAGAAAAGTGCATAAAAAAGTAAAATTAAAAGAAATTTACATATATGAAGGTGCTAATATGATAAGAATAGAAAATTTAAGTTTTAAATATAGATTTACAGATAATATTTTAGAAAATGTAAATTTAGAAATAAATCAAGGTGAAATAATAGTTATTGTAGGAAGGAATGGTTCAGGTAAATCTACACTTGCAAAACTTATTTCAGGAATCTTGATTCCTAAAAAAGGATGTATTTTTATAGATAATATAGATACAAAAAATAAAAAGACTAAACTTGAACTTAGAAAAAAGATCGGAATATTATTTCAAAACCCAGAGAATCAGATAATTTTTCCAATAGTAAAAGATGATTTAGAATTTGCACTTAAAAATCTAAAATTAGATAATAAGGAAAAAAGAATACAAACTGCTTTAGAACAAGTGGGAATGAGTGATTTTTACGATAAGGAAACTTATGGATTATCATTAGGGCAGAAGCAAAGAATAAATATTGCAGGTCTTTTAGCCGTAGACAACAAGTATATTGTTATGGATGAACCTACTACAATGATAGACACTTTAGGAAAAGAAAAAATACACGATATTATAATGAAATTAAAAGAAAAGGGATACACATTTGTTATAGTTACTAATAATCCAGATGAAATTTTACTAGGAGATAGAATAGTAATTATAGAAAATAAAGGAATAAAAAAAGTAATAAAAAGAGAAGAACTTATTGATAATATAGGGATTTTCAATGAATGTGAAGTAAAAATGCCAGATACTATTAAAATACTTTTAAAATTAAAAGAAAAAGGAATAGATATACATAAGATTAAAGATTATCGAAAAAAAGATTTGTTAGACAAGATAGTGGAAGTGATGTTAAATGGAAGAAAATAATCTAGTTATAGTGAGTAAAAAAGATAATTTTTTTAATCTTTTTAATAAGGAAAATTTAAAGATTTTTTTAAATATAATAAAATTTATAATATTTGATATATTTGTACTTGCTATATTTTTCATAAGTAATTATAAAATTTTATTTTCATTTTTTTTAATAGATATAATTGTTATTATGTTTTTGAGACTAAATATATTAAAAATTATAAGATATTTACTATTAATTAGTCCTCTTATAATATTTACTTTTATAATAAATATAGTTTTAGAAAATATTTCTTATGGAATATTAATTGCTACAAGATTTATAATAGCTTGTATTAGTACATATATTTTTTCAAGAACAGTAACAGTACTTGAGATTAGCAAAGTTATAGAGACTATACTAAGCCCACTTAAATTATTTAGATTTGATGTTGAAAGTGTAGGACTTTTAGTAAGTATAGCAATTTCTTTTATACCAATAATAAGAGATGAGATGATAGAATTAAAACAAGTATTAGAGTCAAAAGGATATATAATGAAGATTTCTAATATTCATGTATTCGTAAGACCTCTTGTAAGCTCAATATTTAAAAGAACAAATGATATAGAAAAAGCGATAATTGCAAAAGGATATAGTAATATTTAAAATTATAAAAAGTAATTCACAATAAAACATATTGTGAATTTTATTTTTGTTTTAGAATATATATTACTAGGTGATGAAAATGCTAATAATAAATAAAAAGAAAATAATGTTTATTATTTGTGCTGTTTTTTTTAGTTTTGCTATTTTTGGTTTTACAAATAAAGATGAAATAAACATAATGAAAAATAGGGATAATATGGCTACTATACTAGTAAATACAGTTCCCATTACAAATAAAACAATTATCATAGACGCAGGGCATGGACTTCCTGACGGTGGAGCAGTTGGAAATAGTGGAACTATAGAATCAGAGATTAACTTGAAAATTGCTTTAAAGCTTCAAAAATTATTAGAAGAAAGCGGAAGTTATGTGATATTAACAAGATCTGATGAAAATGGTATATATGAAAATGATAGTTCAAGTATTTCTGATAAAAAAGTTTCTGATATAAAAAATAGAGTGACAATAGGAAATGAAAGTTCAGCAGATATATTTGTATCTATACACTTAAACAAAATAGAAGAAGAGCAGTATCACGGATGGCAAACTTTTTATAATAGCAAATCTGAAGAAGGAAAAAGACTTTCAGAATGTATACAAAATTCATTAAATGAGACTATTTCTAAAGATAATAGAAGAGTTCCAAAAGAGATTGATAATGTTTATATATTAAATCATGTTGAAATTCCAATTTCTATTGTAGAATGTGGATTTTTATCAAATAACGAAGAAGAGCAAAATTTAAAAAGCGAAGAATATCAAAATAAATTAGCATATGGTATATATATTGGTATAATAGATTACTTTTATAATAATAAATAATAAATGGGAGAAAAGTAAAAAGATTAAAAAGATAAAAATAAAAACAAAAAATAAAAGTTAAAAACAAAAAATAAAAACAAAATTAAAAAGATAAGCAAAAATGCTTATCTTTTATAAATATTTAATCTTTATTATATTAAATATTAAACGTTTTTAGGCATTGAAGCAATAGTAGAAATCTTTGTATTCATTATTGGAGCAAGTAATACTTTACCTGTTCCTCTAAATACGTTTACAAAACCTTCTGCTGAAATTGCAGATCCTATTAAACTTTTAGTTGATTTTTCTACTGTAAAATCTAAACTACTAGACCAAGCAATAGCAAAATTTCCATCAACTTTTAATACATCATTATCTAAAGATACTTCTATTAGTTCATCTTTAGGAACAGGACATTCTAAGGCAAATATACCACTACCAACTAGTTTTAAATTAAATAATCCTTCACCACCTAATATTGCAGAAGATAAATTACTTCTTGCTGTTATTGTTTGGTTTACTGAAGATTCACAAGCTAAAAACAATCCATCATCTAAAACTACACCGTCTCCCCAATTACTTAAATCATCTAGTACTATGTGTTTAAATGTTGGTTCAAGCATAAGCAAACCATTTCCTTTATATTTAGGTTTTACAGCACCTTCACCTGTTACTGAACCTTTTACAACTTTTCCTAAGAAATCTCCTACACCTTTAACATCTGCAACAGCTTCAATATTTCCAAGCATCCATTGCATTGCTCCTGAGCTTAAAGTATATTCACTATTTTCTAGTTTAAGTAATAATTGTCTTTTACGCACATTCATTTTAGATGAAAAATATGCAGATACTGCCATATCTGGAGTTACACTTAAATCGTTAATATATTCAAGTACTCTCATATTTCCCATTTGCTCAACAACACGCAAATTATCATTGTTAGATAAATTTTCAACTTTAAACATTCGTATTCCTCCTAAATTTCATTTGTATTCAATTTTAATTTTTAATTTTATAATTAGACTTTTAAATTCTTGATTTTCTTAATTTCTTTATATAGATTTTTAATATGTTCTCTTCTTGCTTGTAGAGATTCTTGATATTCTTTTCTTACTTGCAAGAAATTATCAATATTTTCATCTGGAGTTTTTAAGTACATTAAAACTCCTTCTTTATAATAGTTTTTCTTTTTTTCTGATTTTGCTTTTAAATATTTTTGATAATAACTATCAGCCTTATTAAGTCTTGCTATTTCTTTAGTAACATAATTTAAGTAATCAGAACGACTTGCTATTTCAGTTTCTGTATCATCTATTACAACTTTAAATAATGCTCTTACTATCTTTTTATCTATTTTACCATGTTTAACATCTTTGACAATCATATTGATACCCTCTTGTTTAGTTATTGGCTGAGAGTTTTCAATAAGAATATTTAAAGTATCGATAATTCCAATGTGAGTTTTATATTGCCTTTTTGCAGTAATTGCTTCAAACTCATCTGCAACACGTATAATCTGACCTTCATAAGGAATGTCTTTTGCTGATAAATGATTTGGGTATCCTGTACCATTTAAAGCTTCATGATGATAAAGAGGACCTGCAGCATAAGGCCTAAGTTCTGGATCTTTCATACACATATTGTATCCAATAGTAGTATGAGTTTTCATGATTTCATATTCTTCATCTGTTAGTCTAGTAGGTTTCTGAAGTATTGATGGAGGAATAAATATTTTTCCTATATCATGAAGATATGCACACATAGTAGTATAAATGGTGAATCCTTCTTCCATATTTAAATATTCGCAAAGTCTGCAAGTAATATTTGCAACATTTTCAGAATGTTTTTTTGTATAAACATCTAAGCTATCTAGCATATTTAATTGATAACGCATTTTGCCATCTAGGTTATATGCTTTAAGAGATGTTCTGCTATAAAAATCAAATTCTTCTTTTTTCATAATATTCTCCTTATAATAAATATTTTATCTATAAAAAA
>CALWZY010000056.1 GCA_944386155.1 uncultured Clostridia bacterium
TCATTCTTTTGTGTTTTTAGTTTTGAATTTTAAGTTCTAAATTTTATTTTAATTATTATATTAATTTTTATGTTAGTATTTTATTCTTATTTATTAAATAAAGTTACTTCGTTATTTTCTCTACTTTTAGTAACATCAATTACTCTTTGATTAGATGAACCTTTCCATTTTAAAGTTGGATCATGTAATTCTTCTTCATAATTTCCATCTACTAAAACATCAATATATTTTAAAGCATCTTTATCTTTTATATCTTCATATTTATATCCAGACCATGCCCATACATTTTTTCCTGGATATTTTTCTTTAAAAGCTTTTGCAAGTTTTGCAGTTCCTTCAATATTAGAAGGATGCATTGGCTCCCCTCCTAAGATTGAAAGTCCTTTTACTTCATCTTTACCACATAAATCTAAAACTTTATTTATTGTTTCGTCTGTAAATTCTTTTCCACCTTCAAAATCCCATGTTTCTGGATTAAAGCAATTTTTACAGTGGAAAGGACATCCTTGCATAAATACAGATACTCTAACACCTGGTCCATTTGCTATATCCATTTTTCTTATTAAATTATATCTCATACTAATCAGCCACCTTATTATCAATATGTAATACTCTTTCTTTTATCTCTTCTGTTCTTCCTTTATTCCAGAAGTTAGTTCCAATATAACCACAAGTACGTCTTGCTACATTTAATGTATTATGATCTCTATTTCCGCAGTTTGGACAATACCACTCTAGGTCGTCATCTATTAGAATTTCTCCTGTATAACCACATTTTTGACAATAATCTGATTTAGTATTAAGTTCAGCATACATAATATTATCATAAATAAATTGCATAACTTCTATTACAACATCTAAGTTTCCTTGTAAGTTAGGTGTTTCAATATATGAAATAGCTCCACCAGGACTTAATCTTTGGAATTCACTTTCAAGTTTTAATTTAGTAAATGCATCTATTTCTTCAAATACAGGAACATGATATGAATTTGTAATATAATTTCTATCTGTAATTCCTTTTACTGTTCCAAATCTTTCTTTTAAGCATCTTGCAAATTTATATGTTGTAGATTCTATTGGTGTACCATATACTGAATAATCAATATCTTCTTCTTTTTTCCATTTTGCTGTAGCATCATTTAAATGTTGCATTACTTTAAGTCCAAATTCTTTTCCTTCACCATTATCTGTATGAGAGTGTCCTGTCATATATTTAACACATTCATAAAGTCCAGCATATCCAAGTGAAATTGTTGAATATCCATGATGTAATAATTCATGAATTGATTCACCTTTTTCTAGTCTAGCTAGTGCTCCATGTTGCCAAAGTATTGGTGCAACATCACTAGTTGCATTACTTAATCTCTTATGTCTTATTTGAAGTGCTCTATGGCAAAGCTCTAATCTTTCATCAAATATCTTCCAGAACTCATCCATATCACCTTTTGAAGATAAAGCAACATCTGGCAGATTGATTGTTACAACACCTTGATTAAATCTACCATAATATTTACCTTTTCCTTCAACATAATCTTTTGCTTTAGCAATATTTCCTAAGTGCATTGTTCTATCAGGAGTTAAGAATGATCTACATCCCATACATGGATAACATTCACCGTTTCCAAGTTCGTTTTTCTTATATTCAAGCATAATCTTTTCTGAAATATAATCTGGAACCATTCTCTTTGCTGTACATTCAGCAGCAAGTTTTGTTAAATACCAATATTTGCTTCCTTCACGAACATTATCTTCTTCTAGTATATATAAAAGTTTAGGAAATGCTGGTGTTATATATACACCTTTTTCATTTTTAAATCCTAAAATCCTTTGTTTTAAAAATTCTTCTATAATCATTGCAAGTTCATCTTTATATTCATCAGTTTCTCCTAAGTACATACATACTGATAAAAATGGAGCTTGTCCATTAGTATTAGTCATAGAATTTACTTGATAATTAAATGTTTGAACACCATCTTCAACTTCTTTTCTAGTATCTTGCATTGCAAATTTTTCGCATTCTTCTTTGCTTAATTTTCTTTCTTTATATTTCTTTAAATATTTTTCATAACTACTTCTTACAAAAGGAGCTAAATGTGTAAGTGATACTGTAGCTCCACCATAACTTGATGATGTAACAGCTAATATAATTTGTGTTGCTATTGTTGCTGCTGTTATAAATCTATGTGGTTTTTCAATCATTACTCCATTTATAACTGTTCCATTTTGAAGCATATCATTTAAATTTATAAGTTCACAATTGTGAAGTGCATTTTGTGCAAAATAGTCAGCATCATGGAAATGTATAATTCCTGCATCATGTGCTGCTACTATATCTTCAGGAAGAAGAAATCTTCTAGTAATATCTGTACTTGTTATACCGGCTAAATAATCTCTTTGAGTAGTAACAACTTCTGCATTTTTATTAGAATTTTCACTATTCCAATATTCATTTTCACCTTCAATTAATTCTTTAATAGATTTATCTGTTGTGTTTGCTTTTCTAACTAATTCTCTTGTATATCTATATGTGATATATTTTTTTGCAAGTTCATATTTATCGAACTCCATTAATTTTTCTTCAATTATATCTTGGATATCTTCAACTAATATTCTTTTTTTGTTTAACTCCTCTATATATTTGATAATATCCTCAATTTGTTCTTTTGTAACTTTCTTATGTCCTTTAACCTCGTTGTTAGCTTTTCCTATTGCGACTCTAATCTTTTCTGGATCGTAGTCTACAATATGTCCATCTCTTTTGATAACCTTCATTTGTTTTTTTCTCCTTCCTCGTTTTGTTATTTACAAGTTCTTTATATCAATAATAAATAAAATAAAAAAGTTGCACTTGCAACTGATTTACTTTCTGTGTTAAAATCAAATCGGGTGATCATTATGAGAAGTCCATTTGATGGATTAACAGATTTTCAAAAAAATAAATTATTTATTTTACTCGGCACTCACATCTATCCTTATAAAAAAAATCAAGAAATTTTACCTACTATAAAATACGATAATATAATAGCAATAGTGCTAGATGGATTAGCTGAGATAGTAAATATTGAGTATAATGGAAATGAAACTATAAAAGAAAAGTTAGAAAAAAATAGTGTATTTGGAACTAATATTTCAGGAACAAATTACGAAGATTATCAAATAATTGCAAAAAAAGATACTACTATTTTAGTTATAGATTATGATAAATTAATTAATCCTAATAACTTAAATCATAATTACTTTAATATTTTTTATAATAATTTATTTGATATTATAAATGTAAAATTTAAAGAAGCAAATGAAAGAATTAGAATCTTAGAAAAAAAACAAATCCGTGATAAGTTATTAGATTTTTTTGAAATAGAACATAAAAAAACACGTCAAAAAAATATTTATCTTGACTTTTCTCTTAAAAATTTAGCAGATTATTTAGCAGTTGATCGCTCTGCAATGTTTAGAGAATTAAAACATCTAAAAGAAGAAAAATTTATAGAAGTAAATGGTAGAAAAATAACTTTATTATATAAAAATTTATAAATTTCTTATTTATTTTTTAAGTTTTTATTTTAAATATTATTTTAAATATTATTTTTAATATTTATTTTTCAGTTATTAAGTATTATTTTTTAGTTTTAACACAATTATTAAATATGAATTATTTAACTTAATTTGATGTTATTTATTTTATAAAAGGAGGAATTATTATGAGAATCGCTGTAACTTATGATAAAGAAACTAAAGAAGTTTTTCAACATTTTGGACATACACAATATATTAAAATATATGATATTAACGATAAACAAATCACTTCAGAAACAATTATTGATGTAGCAGAAAATGGTCATGGTGCTATTGCTACTCTTCTAAAAAACAATAATGTAGATGAACTTATCTGTGGAGGCATCGGCAGTGGAGCTATTGAAACACTAAAAAAATTAAATATTAAATTTTATGGTGGAGTCGTTGGAAAAGCTGACGAAGTTGTAGATGCACTATTACATGATGCATTAGAATACAAAGATAATGTTACATGTACTCGGCCACGAAGGCGAAGATCATGATTGTAATAGTCATAATTGTAACGAGGATAAGCATGGTTGCCAATCAAATCATTAGTAATATATTTTTACCATCTAAATAAAAAAAGGCGCATATTCATTTTTAGAATATGCGTTTTTTATTTAGAATTTAATTTTTACTTTTATTTTTTAAAATTATTTTATAACTTTATCAATTTCTTCTTTCATATTCATTAAAGTATTACAGCTCTTGTCAAACTTTTCTTTTTCTTCTCCTTCTAATTGTAATTCTAGTATCTCTCTTGCACCTTTACTGTTTATAATAGTTGGAACACCTATATATAATCCTTTATGACCATACTCACCATTTAAGTATGTAGATACTGTCATAATTTCATTTTGATTATTAATAATTGCTTTAATTATTTTTGTAAGGCCTAGTCCTATTCCATAATAAGTGGCTTTTTTTCTATTAATTATCTCATATGCTGCTTGTTGTACTTCTGTATATATTTTCTCTAAATCTGAAACTGGATGTTTATTATCTTTCATAATCTCTTTCATTTTTTTGCATCCAACATAAGCATGATTCCATGGAACAAAAGAAGAATCTCCATGTTCTCCCATAATATATGCATGTACATTTTTACTTGATACTTTTAAATATTTTCCTACTAAATATCTTAATCTTGCTGTATCTAAAGCTGTACCTGATCCAATAACTTTTGAACTTGGAAAATGAGAAACTTCTTTTACAACATAAGTCATTAAATCAACTGGATTGCTTGCTACTAAAAATATTCCTTCAAAACCACTCTTTACAACATTTTCTGTTATTTCTTTCATAATTTTAGCATTTGCTGCTGCTAAATCTAATCTTGTTTGTCCTGGTTTTTGATTTAATCCTGCAGTAATTACAACTATGTTTGCATCTTTACACTCATCATAATCACCAGCTTTTATTATCATATCTTCTGGAGCACAAGGCATTCCATGAGCTAAGTCCATAGCCTCTCCAACCGCTTTATCTTTTAATACATCAATTAATACAAGTTCATTAATTCCACCTTGATTTAATAATGAGTATGCCATACTCATTCCTACAAAACCTGTACCTACTAAAACTATTTTTCTTTTATCAACCATACTAATACTCCCTTTCTGTTTTTTATTTATATAGTTTATAGTATTATTTATTACTACCAATTTTATTAAGGCTTTTTTACACCTTATAAATTATATCACTACATTTATTTTATTGTCAATTTACGATTTTTTTAGTTTTACTTACATTTTTTATTTTATAAATTTATTGTTATTTACTTTTATCACCTTTTAATATATTATTTATGTAATAAAAAATATATTAATTATTATCTATTTGATATTGGAGATTTTATGAATACAAAAGATTTACTAAAAGTACTTAAAAGTAAAGATAGACTTTCACATATTCATATATTACTAAAAGATAAAAAATATGATGAAATATATTCTTCATATGGTCAAACTATATATACTTTAGTAGTCCCTAGAAAATATAAAAAACAAGATATTAATAAACTATTTTCAGAAGGAAAGTTTGAAGATATATATCATAAATATGGAAAAAGCACGTATAATAGCTTACTTGCTAAAATGAGAGAAGCTGAAGTTTATTATGAAACTGGTAGTAAACCAAAATCTTTTTTTAGCAAAATTACATATTTACTAAAACATCAGATAGCTCCATTATTTTTATCTGCAACTCTTCTTTTACCTCCTGTAACAATCACAACATTTAATGTAGAAGGATTAAAAGATGTAAAAGAAAATGGTATTACTTATGCAGAAGAAATCGAAAAATATAATAAACAAATTGAAGAATATGCAAAAAGTGTAAAAGAATTAAATTTAACAGATCTTCAAATTATTATGAAAGTAATGTCTGATATGTGGGAAAAAATAGATGGATATGGTGACCCTAAAGAAACTATCTTTGGGTATGAAAGATTAAGCTTTCTAGAAGATCCTTCTGTAGGAGTTTGTCAGCATATGGCAGATGATACTACTGCTATTTTAAATGAGATAAATCCAGATTTTCATGCAAGAAATTTAACTGTATATATGTCTTATGATGCAATGTTTAATCTTGCTGATATTGATAGAACTGTAATTGATACAGATGAGCAAGAAAATGAATCTGATGAAAATTCAAATACTTTAATAGAAAATATAGTAGACAATTCTATAGAGTTTATTGGTAATCATGTAGTAACTGTAATAGATATGCCTAAAGAAAAACTGACACTTATTGTAGATCCTACAAATCCTGGTATAGGCATATATAAAGATGGAAAAATTCATATGTTTTCATCTAAAGACGGAACTGGAATCTCTCCAAAACCGTTATCAAATATTATGTTTAGAGGCTCTTCTATTTTTGAAACTGCACAAACTTTTATGAATACTTTTATAGAGCCAGATAAAAGTATTGAAGAACTATCTAAAATATATGGTACTGATGCTCTAAATGAAGTTTTAAAAGAAATTAAAGAAATAGAAAAAAGTTATAATCCATCAGAAGAAATTACTGAAGCAAAAACTTCTTTTGATGAAAGATATAAGATAGATTCTTCTCTACTTCCTAATTTAGAAGATTCAAAAACCACATCTGAATCTAAAAAGATAAATGTTAATTCTTTAGATAATCAGGATATTCGATAAAAAAATAATCAGCAATAACTATTAGAAAAAACACATATTAAAATATTTTAGGAGAATTATTATGAGTGATAATAAATTTTACGATTTAGGAGTCGTATGTGGAAGATTTGGGCATGAACATTTAGGACATGTCGCATTATTTGATAACTGTATGGCATTATGTAATAAAACTTTAATACTAGTTGGATCATCACAAGAACATGGAACTTTAAGAAATCCATTCAAGATAGAAACACGTATTGATGTAATAAAAGAAACTTACCCTAATATGTCAGAAGATACTTTAATGATAAAAGGAATTAGAGATCTTACTAATGAATATGATGTAAATGCAAAATGGGGTAAATTCGTAAAATCTGAAGTAGAACGTCATGAACATCAATTTGCAAACTTGATGGTATATGGTAATGATGAATTTAGAAGTCATTGGTTTGATCCAGAAGATTTATCAAAAACTGCTGAACTAATTATCCCAAGAAGTGCTAATCCTATATCAGCAACTACTATTAGAGGCCTTTTAGTAATTGGCGATAAAAAAAGTTGGCAAGAAAATACTCATCCTTTGGTTCATAATATGTATGATAGATTAAGAGATGAGATATTAAGTGTTACTTCTTATAAAAAAATATATGATGAAATTAAAAAATATGATTTTTCATTAGATAGTTTTATGAATATATATAAGAAATTAGAAGAAATAGATAAAATAGAAAAATTAAATTCTATAAAATAAAAAATAATTATTTTTTGTACATATATTTTTAATTGCTTTTAGCTTATCAGTTTATTATTTTATTAATTTTATTTTCTAAATTATCTTGATATTTAGGTTATTTAAGTAACTTACTTGATTTTTTAATAAAATTTTAATATTTTATTATTATAGTTAATATAGTTAATATAGTTTAAAGAGGTGGTCATATGTTAATACTCAATTTAAATGATGAAAAAATAAATGAAAAAATAGATTTCGAAATGTCTATATTAGATGAATTTAGAACATTTTTTCTAACTCAAAAAGATATTTTGCTAAAACATTTTAATATTAGTCTTATTTCAATGTCTAATGATTCAAATTACATTATAGAATTAAATAAATTTTTAGAAGATTTTAATATTATATTTGATAAAATAAATTCATCTTTAAAAAGTATAGATATATTAAAAAAGAAATTAGATATTACAAAATCATCTCTTTCTACTTCTGAAGATAAAATAAGTGATTATATTACTTCTTATAATGAAAGTTATATAACAGATTTTCCAAAATTATTAGATTGTATGAATTATACAATAGATTTTATTGAAAAATTATTTGTGACTCCTACATATGAAAAAAGTAAAGAACGTACTTTAGAAATGTTTTATAATAGAGCTAATATAAGTAAAAATGATGATACGAAAAATAAGAACAAATCAGATTCTTTAAATATAGATAAAGAAAGTAATAAACATATAAATAAAAATGAAATTAAAGATGTAAATAAAACTGAAAAAACTACAGAAAATGAGATTAAATCAGAAAATTCACCTACTACTTTATCTAATATATCAAATACTGAAACATTAACTACTGTTGCAATAAACAAATTAGATTTAGAAAATAAAGATAATGATATTATAAATCATTCTGAAACTGAATTTAAAAATGAAGTTAAACAAAATAAAAATAATATAGATACTATTAATGAATCTAATGAATCAGAAAACAAAAATAAAAAAATAAAAAATGAAGTTTTAAAAGACACTTCTAGAGTCACAAAACTTCCGCTTCAAGATAATAATAATCTTATTATCTCTGAAAAAGATGGGTTAATATATCTTCCATTTAAAGTTGAAGATTTAAAAAAAGAATATTTAGATAAAAGTAAAAAATATACTGGATTAGTAGATTTAATTAATCACGAATATATTATTCCTATTAACAAGTATAAAAATACTGTAACTTCAAGATTCAAAGAAGCTTATTCATTAATGGTAAATAAAGAAAAAACATCTGCTCTATCTGGTCTTGAACTTGGACTTGAGGTAGCATTTAATTATTCTCTTCATCCAGCAGTAATTACTGCTTGTAAATCTTTAGATGAACTTGACGAATATTTAGATGCTCTAGATGCAAAAGATATGTCTAATTTCAAAAGATTTAAAGTAGAATTTGAAGTATTACCTAAATAATTTATATAAAATGTTTTAGGCGGGGATGTGCATTCACTCCCCCGCCTTCTTGTTTCTTGTTTTTTTAGTCAAAAGTTACGTAGAATACATCTGTGCTGTCTATTTTGGTTAAAATGTTTACATCTCCACAACAGCCACAGTACCAGATTTTTAAATCTGGGATTTTTCCCTCTTTGCTTTGAATCGTAACAGCTCTTGTATTATCTTCTGCTGTCATTAGCCACTTGGTTGCTTTTTTGTTTTTCTTCAAATACGCCTCATACCCATAAATGACATAAAATCCGTCATCCTTGCCAGCGAAGCACCTGACTGCTATTACATTTTTTTCATTTGCAATCTCTGTTTCGCTAATTTCCCGGATCTCTGGGTATTTGCTTTTGATGTCTTCAAGAGCAGTCTCTTTTATTCCTTTTACCACTTCTTCATAATTTAAAACTAGTACAGAGCGGTTCAAGAAATCAGGAATCACTGTTAAGAAAATCCTACAGAAACTTCTAGCTCTTATCGGCATTTTCCGCCTAAAAAACATTGAAACACCTCCTATAAATTTTTCTTGATTATTTTAACACACTTTCTTGTGTTTTTCAAACAAAAAAAGCTTTATAAACATCTATTTATAAAGCTTTTTATTTTTATTTTTTGTTTTTATTTTATTTTTTATTATTATATTTTTTATTATTTATTTTGTTATTATTTTTTAATT
>CALWZY010000057.1 GCA_944386155.1 uncultured Clostridia bacterium
AAAGACAGAGCCTATTTTCTTTATTATTTCATTAAACAAAAAAGCCGAGATACAAATCTCGACTTTTGGTGCGGTAGAGAGGACTTGAACCCCCACGGTCTCCCACTAGATCCTAAGTCTAGCGCGTCTGCCAGTTCCGCCACTACCGCATTGACAATATTAATATTAGCACATTATATTTATCATTGTCAACTATTAATTAGATATTTTTTTAATTTTTTTATAATTTTTTATTTCATAATTTCATAATAAGTTTTAAAAGTATATCCTTCACTTTGATAATGCTCTATTATTTTCTCTAGAGTTTTAGGTGTTGCTTTTTTATCTCCAGCATCATGCATCAAAATAACTAAACTAGTACTATCTCCTGCTGTTTCATATAAATTTTTAAGTTGTGACTCAACGGTTGTATTTCCTTCTGCATCTCCTGTTAAACAACTCCAATTTGTATAAGCTACTCCATAATCGTCTAACAAGGCTCTAGCTCTAGCTTTTACGCTATTATAATATCCACCAGATGATCCTCCTGGAAATCTAAATAAATAAGAATGATAATTTTTAACTCCAATAGCATTTTGAATTGATTTTTCTGTTTTATCATATTCTTCAATTACATTTCTAGGATTTGCATATATAGAAGAATATTTATGAGTATATCCATGATTTGCTATATAGTGTCCTTCTTCATATGCTCTTTTTGTTATCTCTGGTTTTAAATCTACATTACTTCCTAAAACAAAAAATGTTGCTTTTATATTATATTTTTTAAGTACATCTAAAACTTCATTTGTAATATTACTTGGTCCGTCATCAAAAGTTAAAAATACTTGCTTTTCATCAGATGAATATACTCCTTTAACTTTTGATTTTGTTTCTTCAGTATATTTTGGTAATAGGCTTGCTAAACTTTTATCAAAATTATGTGTTGGAAAATCTTTTTTCTCCTCTTGCTGAACGTTTGATTGAATATTAGAGTTATTTGATGTCTCTACAGTGTTTGTATTTACTAAATTTACATCTGTTTGAACTTGATTATTAGTAACTACATTTGAAATAACAGCTAAATTCATATTCTGAGAAGAATTAGTATATCCTTCTACAGCCAGTCCATTTATAGCAATAATATTTTGTGGTTCTTCTTTAGTCTCACTATTCACATTTTCTAAAAGTTGACTCCTTCCAGAAGCATAATTATTTTCATCATCTTCACCAATAGGTCCATAGAAATATCTATAAGCTATTAGTATTGTAGCAACTATTATAGCAATACTAAGTAATATTACAAAAACATAAAAAATAATAGCTTTTTTAGAATTTTTAGGTGGCTTTATGTTATAAATTAAATCTGATTCTTGTTCCATCTTATCTCCTTTATATCTTATAATTCAAGTGTAATCTTTCTTCCTGTTGATTCATATTTTGTATATTTAACATTACAAATATCAAACATCTTTTTAGATGCTATAACATTATCTGAATCTGCATATTTATCATCTTTATAAATTACTTCTTTAATTCCTGATTGAATAATTGCCTTAGCACATTCATTACATGGAAATAACGCAACATATATTTTACTTCCAGTTAAATCTCCTCTATAATTTAAAATTGCATTTAATTCTCCATGACAAACATATGCATATTTTGTATTTAGGAAATCTCCTTCTCTATCCCATTTCATAATATCATCATGTAATCCTCTTGGAGCACCATTATATCCAATTGATAATATTCTATTATCATTACTTACTATACAAGCTCCTACCTGAGTATTAGGATCTTTACTTCTATTTGCTGAAAGAAGAGCAATTCCCATAAAATATTCATCCCAACTAATATAATCTTTTTTCTTCATTTTTTCCTCCAAAAATTACAAAAACTTCTTTATTTCTACAACCTATAATATCATAAACTTGTTTAAAAAGACAATGGAAAAAAGAAACTTTTTATTTAAAATATATTTTTTATTGATATTTACATATTTTTTTATATTAATTAAATTTTTCTATTTATTTTTAGCAACTTTTATCATATAATATAAGCGTATAAGAACTATTAATATAATTCTTATCATACATACCTACCTAAAAATAAGGGGGTCTTATTATGAAAAAAATATTATTTAAAGGCTGTGGTACAGCAATCGTTACTCCATTTACTGATGAAGGAGTAAATTTTGATGAATTTAAAAAATTAATTGAATTTCAAATTTCAGAAGGAGTAGATGCATTAATAGTATGTGGTACAACTGGAGAATCTTCTACTATGACTTTAGATGAAAGAAAAGAAACAATTAAATTTGCAAAAGAAGTCTCAAATGGTAGAGTTCCTATTATCGCAGGAACTGGAGGTAATTGTACAAAATCTGTAATTGAAATGACAAAGTGGGCAGAATCTATTGGTGTAGACGGAGCTTTAATTGTAACTCCATATTATAACAAAACAACACAAAAAGGATTAATAGCTCATTATACAGAGATTGCCAAAAACACTACTCTTCCAATCATACTTTATAGTGTGCCAAGTAGAACTGGTGTAAATATTACTCCTGAAACATGTTTAGAATTATCTAAAATTCCAAATATTGTTGCAATAAAAGAAGCTAGTGGAAATATCTCTCAAGTAGCAGAAATTAAAAACTTATGCAAAGATGAGCTTCAAATCTATTCTGGAAATGATGATCAAATATTACCTATACTTTCACTTGGTGGAATTGGTGTAATATCTGTTTTATCAAATCTATTTCCAAAAGAAACTCATAATATAGTATTTGACTTTTTAGATGGAAATATTAATAAAGCTATAGATGGACAAATTAAAGCTATTCCTTTGATAAAAGCTCTATTTTCTGAGGTAAATCCTATTCCTGTTAAAGCAGGTCTAAATATGGTTGGATACAATGTTGGTATTCCTAGACTACCTCTAATAGAAATGTCTGAAAAAGGAAAAGAAAAATTGCAAAAAGCTATAGAAGAATACAAAAATTATTAAAAATATTGGTGAAGAATTTTTAATTCTTCACTTATATTTAAATTAAACATTAATTACTTTTTGGAGATTAATAATAATGAATACACAAAACACAAATGAAAATAAACAAGAATTTGAAAACATATTAAAAGATATTATAACTAATGATAAAGTATTGAAAATGAAAGATTATATTCAACATTATGATACTACGTTATTTGACCATTGTTATAATGTATCTTGGATTACATATAAAATGTGTAAATTTTTTCATTTAAATTATATAGAAGCTACTCGAGCATCTATGCTACATGATCTATTTTTATATGATTGGAGAGTAAAATCAAAAAAGAGATCTAGATTACATGCTTTTAGGCATCCTTATATTGCACTAAAAGTCGCAGAAAAAGAATTCAACTTAACAGATAAAGAAAAAGATATTATATTAAAACATATGTGGCCTATTACTATAATACCTCCAAAATCTTTAGAAGGTTTTTGTGTTACTCTTGCAGATAAATATTCTGCTATATATGAATCATTTATTCATTATCAAAAATCACTTATTTTTAGATATTCATATGTATTATGGGCTATATTGTTTTTTAAAATAAATATTTAAGGAGGTATTTTATGATTAAAGTTTTAATTAATGGTTGCAATGGAAAAATGGGACAAGAAGTTGCAAAACAAATCGATAAAACTGAAGGATTTACTATATTAGAAGGTGTAGACAGATTAGATACAGGAGATAATAAATTTCCAGTATATACTTCATATGATAATATTACTGATATGCCAGATATTATAATTGATTTTTCTGTTCCTGAAGCAACTTTTAACGCTCTAGAATTTGCAAGTAAAAATAATATTCCAATTGTAATTGCTACAACTGGATTTTCGGATGAACAAATAAACAAAATTAAAGAATATTCAAAAAACATTCCAATTTTTAAATCAGCAAATATGTCTTTTGAAATAAACCTAATGGCTAAAATTGTATCACAAATGGCTACACTTATAAATGATGCAGATATTGAAATAGTTGAAACTCATCACAATAGAAAAATAGATGCCCCAAGTGGAACTGCTCTACTTTTAGCAGACAGTATAAATAATGCTTTAGATAATAAAATGAATTATGAATATAATAGACATGCTAAAAGAGAAAAAAGAAGTAAAAATGAAATCGGTATTCACTCTATAAGAGGAGGAAATATTGTTGGTAAACATACAGTTTCATTCTACTCTGATGATGAATATTTCGAAATTACTCATAATGTATCTTCAAGAAGTGTGTTTGCAAAAGGTGCTATAAAAGCAGCTGAATTCTTAGTACATAAAGCACCTGGATTATATGATATGAATAATCTATTTTAATAAAAATAATATATAAAAAATCACTACTATTTAAAGTAGTGATTTTTTTAGTTTAAAATATTTTAGTTATCATTATTATCTTTATTACTATCTTTTGGTTCTTCTTTACTCAATTCAATTATATTATCTTTATGATTTTGCTCATGTTCATCTTCATTAGTTATTAATTTAAAGTTTTTCTTTTTATCTACATTTTTAAAGAAATCTTCAAAATCTATTATTGGTGTATGAATTACAGGCATATTGCTAAGTGCTGTAGTTGCATGAATAAAAGTTCTAATATAATGATTTAAAATTGTTGCACCTTCAACTTTTAATCTTTTTTCAAATTCTTCTCTTCCCCATGACTTAGGGCCTGCAAATAATCCTTCCATTTCAATAAATAATGTTCCTTTTGTTTTTTCTGATGTTATATCTAATTTGTTTGAAAGCATTACTTGTCCTACATAATCGTCATTAGTTCCTTCAACAATCTTTCTTATCGAAAAACCAATATTTGCATTATACTTTGCTGTAACATTTGCTGGCATTCTATTATCTAAATCTAATGAATATTTTTTCACGAAATTATCTATCATTCTAATCTTTGTTTGAATTTTTTCCATATTTAAAGCTCCTCCTTCATATTTATCTAATTATATTAAAGCATTAATTCTGGAAAAATACAATTTAATTTTAGTAATTTTGAAAATTATCTTCTACCTCTTCTTCTATTATGAGATGTAGAATAAATTTGATTACGTTTTATTCTATTTCTACTTTCTCTTTTCTTTTTCCAATTTTCAGGAATTTCTGATAAAGAAGTATTAATTCCAGATACTACATCTTTTAGCATATCACCAAAAGACATCTTATCTTCATCATATTCGTCATTTGATCTTCTTTCTATTTCTTCATTTTTAGAAATTTTTCTTTCTCTTCTTTCTTCTACTTTTTTCTTTGTAGACTCTTTTAGATTAAAACGATGCTCTTTTCTATGATTATTTTCTTCTCCTGTTCTGTTTTCTTTATATTCATAAAAATAATCATTTTCATCCTGATTATATACCATCTCATCAGAATCAACATAAGCATTAACAACAATTTCGTCTTTGTTAATCTCTTCTACATTTAAAATTTTAACTTTTGGATCTTCTACATCTTTATTATGTTTTTCATCAAAAGTACTTGTATCTCTATCTAATTTCAAATTACCTTCTAGATAGCTTGTATCATTTAAATATTCTCTTATATATTTTTCTTTTTCTTCTTTCTCTGTAAGCTCATTTTTAGATAGATTATCATTTTCTAATAATTTATCTTTTTCATTTTCAGAGAAGATTCTGTTTTCTCTTCTTTCTCTACTTTCTCTTCTAATTTCAGCTCTTCTACGACTTTCTTCAGAATTTGAATTATCTTCTACACCAATAATATTTTTAATAAATTTATTTGTATATAAATCTTTGTCAAAATCATTAGATAAATTTTTGCTTTTTTCTTTTTGAGATTTAAATAAATTTGCAAATTTTCCTTTTACATCTCTAATATTTCTTTTATCTTGTTGTTCAATATTTTCTTTTTCTTTTATATTCTTACTTTTCTTTTCATTTTCATTCTTATTTAAATTATTGTTATTATTATTTTGTTCCTGAATATTTCTTTTTTTAGTTTTATTTATTAAATCATTATTAACTCTAACTTCAACATTATTATTTGAATGTTTACCATATGAATAATTGCTTGTATTATTTTTGTTTTCTATTTTCTTTTCAGGTTCTGGATTTTTAATATACTTATCATAAGATTCATATGGATAATTATTATTATTTAAATTACCATTTCTCTTATTATCTTTAGAATTACTATATGGATTATTGTCCTTTCTTTCCCACACACCTACATTTAAGTTACTATCAGAGTATAAATCTTCATCTTTTCTATTACTTTTTAGTTTAATATTTTTAAATCCATCTTGATTCTTACTTACCCTTACTCTGCTATTTTTAGGTAACTCATATTCATCAGGAACATTTTTTAAATTTTCTTTCTTGCTTAGCTCTTTATCTACATCTTTATTTTCTATGTTGCTAGTTGCTTTTTCCTTTTCTTTATTTTTTCTATTTGCATCTCTTAATGCAGCAAATATATTTATTGTAGGATCACTTTCGCTTTTTTTAGAATTATCATTTACATTATTATTACTATCATTATTCTTTTTACTAATATTATTATTATCATTTATATAAATAGTATTTTCATTTTGGAAATCATCATCACCTAATAAGTCTCCAATAGTTGTGGCATTTGAATGTTCTTCCATTAGTTCATCTACATAACTTTTATGACTTGTTTGCTTTTCTAATTTACTATTTATATTATTATAATCTCCGTTTTTATAAGTTGATGGAACATCAATTTCACTTATAAAATCGTCTTTTGTTTCGCTTTCTGGAACATCAATCAATCTTAAAATTTCACTTTTTAATTTTTCATCGATTTCTCTTACATCATTTTCTTTTTCAAATTTCTCATAAGGCTCTTTTATTCTATCTTTATTTTTTTCTTTATAATTTACATTTTTAATTTTCTCGCCTTTATCTGCTTTTTTTATAATTTCATCTACATTTGGTAAATCATCATAATCATGTTCATCTTCATTAAAATATTCTTCATTTCCAAATTCTTTAAATAAATCATCATATAAATCATTTTGATTTTCATTAGATTCATTATTTACTTTTGAATTTTCATTATCCTTATCATCTCTAAAATCTAAATTAAATGAATTTTTTAAAACATTTTTAATTGTATTACCACTAAAGTTATTTTCTTTTTTATTTTCATGATTATCTTTTTTATTTATAAGCTTATTATCATCTCTTTCAGATACATCTTTATTTACTGTGTCGCTTTGATTTTTCTTTAATTTTTCTTCTTCTTTTAATAATTTTTCTCTTTCTTTTCTGCGTCTTCTTAACTCTAGAATTTCATTTTTCTTTTTTTCTATTCTACTTCTTCTTTTACTTTCATTAAATTGATTTATACTTTTCTCTTTTTCTTTACTTTCTTTTGCTTCTCTAGCATCTTCTTCAGCTTTTCTAACTAGAATTTTATTATTAATTTTTTCTTCATTTATTTTATCTTCAAAATACTTTTCTGTATTTACTCTATTACTTGCTCTATTTCTATATTTCTCTGCTCTTTCTAAATCATCATAAATTCTTTTTGAATTATATCTTTCATAATCAAGTTCTCTTTTTTTATTTTTAATAACTTGTTCATCTTGAATCTCTCTTATCTTTCTATCTAATTCTTCTGCTTTATCTTCGAAAAAGTTATTAATTTTCAAAAATCCTGTATAAAGAATACTATATATAGAACTAAAGAAATTTTTAATACATACTCCTACAAACTTAAGTATTAATATAAAAAAGTTCTTTTTTTCAATAACTCTTAAAGCCGTACTTTTGGCTTGTTTTTCAACTTCAATATCACCTTCAGATATATAATTTTCATCATTATTGTTTTCTAACTTTGTTTTATTATCATCTGTACTGTCTTCTACTTCATTTTTATTATCTTCTTGTTTTTCTTTTTCAATATTATTATCTATTTTATTTTCTATACCTTCATCATAAATAGTATCATCACTATCATCTATTTCTATAAACAAACTATCACTATTTAAAACATCCTCTGAAGAATTTTCTTTATCATTATTAATATTATTAATATTATTATTTATTTTACTATCTTCTTTATTATCTATAATAACATCTTCTTCAATAATTTCAGTAGCTTTATTTTTCTCTAATTCTTCATTTTCCTTAATAATAGAATCTTTAATAATGTTATTTTTACTATTTTTATTGTTTTTTACTGAATTATTTGATTTCTTTTTGCTCATTTTCAATCCTCCATAAAAAAGAAAAAGTTATAAATTTAATATAATGTTGCTGCAAAATATTTATTTGGTTAACCTTTATACTATCTTTATACTTTTTCTTGCGTACTTTCTAAATAACTTTTACTATTTATCTTTTGGTATAGCAAATCTTACTCTTTGAGTAATATTCTTAATTTTAACTTCCTTTATATCACCATAATATTCGCCATCTACTGTCCAAGAAATTGGTTTTTCACTTATAATTTCTAAATCTTTTACTTTATTAAAATAATAATTATTTTCAATAGTATATTCTTTCTTAAGAAAGCCTTTAATTATTTTAAAGTACCCAAAAATATTTTTTGGCTTTCTAATTAGCACCATATCTAATGTACCATCTTTTAAATCAATATCTTTCCTTTTATACCACTTTAGACCTGCAATATATACAGAATCACTAATGGCTCCAAATAATATGTCATCAGTAAAAGATACTCCATTATTTTTTACTGTTACTTTATAAGGCTTAATATTTATAAGTTCTTTTAAAACTGTAAGATAATATGCAAATCTTCCAATCTTATTTTTTAATTTTTGTGATGTAACATATCCTACATCAGTAAAATTTCCAAAAGCAGAAACATAACAAAAATACCTATCATTAATTTTTCCAACATCTAATGCATCAATTTTAAGATCATCAATATTTCCTACACTCTTTGAAAGTTTCATCTTATTTGTTGGCATTTTGATAGTGCGAGCAAAATCATTCATAGTGCCTCTTGGTATAAAACTAACTGGAACATCATAATTGCTTTTAATTAAGCCATTAATTCCCTCATTTAACGTTCCATCTCCTCCACAGAAAACAACTAAATCAGTCTTTGCTAAATTATATTTTTTCATTATTTCTTCAGCGTTATATTCTTTTTTTGTATATATAATCCTTACATTTACATCAGGATTTTTCCTAAAATTTTTTTCTATTTTATCTACGTGTTTAAGAATACTATATCTTCCCGCTTTAGGATTTATAACTAATAAGACTTTCAAATTTTCACCACTTTATATTATATTTTAAATTTGATACATTATATATATCACAGATGCCTTAATATTACAAGATTTTACAAGATTTTTAATAAATTTTTTAAAAAAAATATAAAAAAACCCCTAACTAAATCTAGCAGGGGAAAATCACCTTCGGAAAATTTGCAATGTGAAGATTAAGTTTATGCGATAATCTCGTACATAAAGAGATTGCTTTCAGGTTTAACAGGTGAGCGACACTCAAGCAGAACACCATAGT